>NZ_JAPYOK010000067.1:0-20766 GCF_028283155.1 Candidatus Poriferisodalis multihospitum
GCCGGTTGGCTTGTCGGCGGCGTTCTTCGGGCTTGTTGCCGTGACCGTGGTGACCACTCGGTCGCAGGTGAGCCGATGGCGGGTCGGCCTTGCGGGCATCTTCGTGACGGTGGGGGTGGCGGTGTTCCTGCTGCTGGGGGTGCGCGCGGGCAGCGTTGCCGATCCGGCCGCTGTGGTGATCGTCGGCGCGGGGGCGCTTGCTATCTGCGCCATGATCCTGCCTGGCATCTCCGGGGCGTTCGTGCTGCTGCTGCTGGGGCTGTATGACCCGATCACCGAGGCGGTGTCGGACCGTGATGTGGGCACGGTGTTGCTGTTCGGGGTGGGTGCAGTGCTGGGTCTTGGGTTGTTCTCGCGGCTGCTGCAGCGCCTGCTGGAGCGGTGGAGGGATGCGGTGATTGCGGTGCTGATGGGGCTGATGGCGGGCTCGTTGCGGGTGCTGTGGCCCTGGCCGGTCGGCGATCCTGACGCCGAGGGCTTCGGCAATGCTGCGCTGGGCGCTCCGCCTGCATCCGACCTGGCGGTGGCGGTCGTGGCTGCTGTTGTGGCGGCCGCGGTTGCGGTGGGGCTGCACCGCCTGGGCACCCGGCAGGCATCCCCGTAACGACGCTCCGCTGCTGTTAACTGAAACTGTTGCGCTACCGTCCGGCGCTGTCCGCGCCGGCGCTGTACCGATCAGCGTCGCTGAGCGGGCGCTGCTCACCTCGGATCTCCATGGCCACTTCTCTCGTCATCGTCGAGTCGCCCGCGAAGGCGCGCACGATCTCGCGCCTGCTGGGCGACGAGTACGTGGTGGAGTCGTCCGTGGGCCATATCCGCGACCTGCCGCGCAATGCCTCGGAAGTGCCCGCTGCCTACAAGTCGGAGTCGTGGGCGACGCTGGGCGTCAACCCCGACGACGGCTTCAAGCCGCTCTATGTCGTGACGGCCCGGGACCAGGTGCGGCGCCTCAAATCGCTGCTGCGCACCGCCGATGAGCTCTACCTCGCGACCGACGAGGACCGGGAGGGCGAGGCCATCGCCTGGCATCTGCTCGAGGTGCTGAACCCACAGATACCGGTGCGGCGCATGGTCTTCCACGAGATCACGGCCGCGGCGATCCGCGATGCCATCGACAACCCCCGCGATCTCGACCGGCGGCTGGTGGACGCGCAGGAAGCACGGCGGATCTTCGACCGGCTCTACGGCTACGAGGTGTCGCCGGTGCTCTGGCGCAAGGTGGCGCCCCGGCTCTCCGCGGGCCGGGTGCAGAGCGTGGCCAACCGGCTCATCGTGGAGCGTGAGCGCGAGCGAATGGTCTTCCGGGCCGCCGAGTACTGGAGCATCACCGCGACGCTCGAGGCCCAGACCGGCACGGCAGCCGGTGCGGGGTCGGGCCCATCGGCCGGCGAGCAATTCGACGCATCGCTGGTGTCGTTGAACGAGCGCCGCATCGCCACCGGCCGCGACTTCGATCAGCAAGGCCAGCTGCGCACGGACTCGGTGTCTGTGCTCGACGCCGGCGCTGCGGCGTCGCTTGCCGGTGCCCTGACCGGGGCCCAGCTCGCCGTGACCTCGCGCGAATCCAAGCCGTACCGGCGCCGCCCACCGGCGCCGTTCATCACCTCGACGCTGCAGCAGGCGGCCGGTGCTCGACTGGGCTTCTCCGCTTCGCGCACGATGGCCGCAGCCCAGCGGCTCTACGAGAACGGCCGCATCACCTACATGCGCACCGACAGCACCACGCTGTCCGGGCAGGCGCTCGGTGCGGCCCGGCGGATCGTCGCCGGCCGCTACGGCGAAGACAACCTGCCGCCGAAGCCCCGCATCTACACCCGCAAGGTCAAGAACGCCCAGGAGGCGCACGAGGCCATCCGCCCCGCCGGCGACAGCTGGCCCGCGCCCGGCAGCGTCACCGATCTCGGCGGCGACGCCGCCCGGCTGTACGACCTTGTGTGGCAGCGCACCGTGGCCAGCCAGATGATCGATGCAACCGGCGAGACCGTCACGATCAGGCTGGCCGGCACGGCAGCCTGCGCCCTGCCGCCGGCACTGTCGCAGGGCTCACCGGCGGCCGGCCGCCACAGCGTCGAGCTGTCTGCCGCCGGCACCGTGGTGCGCAGCCCCGGCTTCCGGCTCGTCTACGCACCGCCGCCGGCCGGCGCCGATGAGGAGCCCGAGCGCATCCTGCCCGACTTGGAGGCGGGCGATGCAGCAACGGCGGTGTCGCTGGAACCGGCCGAGCACAGCACCAGCCCGCCGGCCCGGTTCACCGAGGCATCGCTCGTACGGCGGCTCGAGGAACTGGGCGTCGGCCGGCCCAGCACCTACGCCAGCATCATCGAGACCATCCAGGCGCGCGGGTACGTGTGGAAGAAAGGCTCGTCATTGGTGCCGGCGTTCACCGCGTTCGCCACCGTGGGCCTGATGGAGCGGCACTTCGATCACTTGGTCGACTATGCGCTCACGGCTCGCATGGAAGAGGACCTCGACGAGATCGCGAGCGGCGAGCGCGACGCCCAACCGTGGCTGACGGCGTTCTATTTCGGCGATGAGGGCGCGGCCACGCCCGAGGCCGCCGGCGGCCTGCGCTACCTCGTCTCCGACGACCGGCTGGCAGACATCGACCCAGCAGAGATCAACAGCATCCCTATCGGCGCGGACGCAGACGGCGAGGCTGTGGTGGCGCGTGTGGGGCGCTTCGGGCCGTACCTGCGGCGCGGCGATGCCACCCGGCCGCTGCCCGACGACCTCGCGCCCGACGAGCTCACCATCGAACGGGCACTCGAGCTGCTCGCTGCGCCCACCGAACGGGTGCTGGGCACCGACCCGGCAAGCGGCCTCGACATCATCGTGCGACCCGGGCGCTTCGGCCCGTACGTCTCGGTGGGACGGCCCGACGAGACCGACGACCGGCCCCGCACCGCCTCGCTGCTGTCTGGTCAGTCGCCCGAAACGCTGACGCTGGAGGACGCGCTGCAGCTGCTGACGCTGCCGCGCACCGTCGGCGCCGACCCGGCGGACGGCGCCGAGATCACCGTGCAGAACGGCCGCTTCGGGCCGTATCTCACCAAGGCGCCTGTCGGCGAGGCGAAGGCTGAGAACCGCAGCCTCGAGACGGAGGAGCAGCTCTTCACGCTCACTTTGGAGGAAGCACTGGCTTTGCTCGCCCAGCCCCGACGCCGCCGCGGCCAGCAGGCGGCGAATGCGGGCCGCGAGATCGGCCAGGACCCCGACAGCGGCAAGCCGATGGTGCTCAAGGACGGCCGCTTCGGACCGTACGTGACCGACGGCGAGTACAACGCGTCGCTGCGGCAGGGCGACGATGCCGAGACGCTGACCGTCGAGCGAGCGGCGGAGCTGCTGGCGATGCGGCGCGCCAAGGGCCCAGCGAAAAAGCGAGCGGCACGGCGCAAGCAGCCCGCCAAGAAGAAGCCGGCCAAGAAGAAGGCAGGAGCGCGCAAGGGTGCCGCCAAGAAGGCTCCTGCGCGCAAGCGTGCGGCGAAGAAATCACCCGCCCGCAAGCAACCGGGATAGCAGGGAGCGCCCGGCTTCTAGCCTGCTGAGTGCCATGAGTTCGGATCGTTCGATGCAGTCGTCCGGCGACTCGGACGCGCACAACGCCGACTCTGACGCCGACGCTGAAGCCGTCGACGACGCAGGAGCCGAGGCGCCGCAGCCGGGGCTGTTCGCAGCGCCGGGGTTCCTGCGCCTCTGGATCGCGCAGGTGGTGAGCTCGTTTGGCGACTGGATCGGTCTGCTGGCGATACTTGTGGTCGCGAATCGCGTCGGCGGCGACCAGCCAGGCGGAGCCATCACGCTCGTGATCACGGCGCGGATCCTGCCGGGATTCTTCCTCGCGTCTGCGGGCGGCATCATCGTTGACCGTTTCAACCGCAAGCGCCTCTTGGTGATCTGCGACATCGCGCGGGCCAGCGTGTTGCTGACCATCCCATTCATTGATCGGGTGTGGATGCTGGTGCTGGCATCGCTGGTGCTGGAGCTGGCGACCTCGCTGTGGAGCCCGGCCAAAGAGGCCATCGTCCCCAACATCGTGCCTGAACGGCACTTGACGGCGGCCAACTCGCTCGGCATGGTCGCCGCGTACGGGACCTTCTTCGTCGGCGGGCTGGCGTTCGCCGGCATGGCCAAGCTCGGCGCGGCGTTCGGCTGGACCGACATCGGGCAAGTGGAGATGGCCCTCGTCGTCGACTCCGCGACCTTCTTGGTGGCGGCACTGTTGATCGCCACGCTGCCCCTGGCACCGCACATCACCGCTGCGCACCGCAAGCGTGACACCGGTCGCCGCATCGACTGGCGCCAGGGCTTTCGCGATCTGCGTGAGGGCTGGGACTTCATCTTCCTGAGCCCGCAGGTGAGGGCAGTACTAGTTGGATTGAGCACCGGCATGATCGCTGGCGGAATGCTGATCCCGCTCAGCGTGGTCTTCAACGACGAGATACTCGGAGCGGGCAGCGCCGGTCACAGCACGATTCTCGTGGTCATGGGTGTCGGTGCAGGGGTGGGCGTGAGTCTGGTCACACTCCTCCAGAGCGTCTCCAGCCGGCGGCGAGAGCGCACTGGCCATGAACCGCTCGGTCGGACACGACAGTTCGTGACGTCCCTGTTCCTCGCCGGCGGAGCGTTGGGACTTGCCGCGACGGTCTCGATCTCGCTCGTGGCGTACGCAGCCGTGTTGGTCCTCGGAGTGGCCGCCGGTTCGGTCTATGTCAACGGAGTGACGCTGCTGCACGAGAACGTGGAAGAAGTGCTGCGAGGGCGGATATTCGCTGCAATGTTCACCCTCGTGAGGTTCTTCGTGCTCGTCGGCATGGCGATGGGCGGGTTCCTCTCCGATGGCTTCAACTGGCTGTTCGACGTCGCGTTCGACAACGAGATCAGGATCGGCGATTGGGCATTGGCGCTGCCCGGGGTTCGCGGGGCGCTGTGGCTGGGCGCGCTGCTGATGCTGCTGGCTGGTGCGCTGGCCGGCCTGTCGCTGCGCAGTCGGCGGGGCGTGGGGCGTCGCGCGCCGCGCTCGGCGGGAGCCACTGAGGGCACGTCATGACCGCCCGCGGCCGCTATATCGCGCTGGAAGGCTTCGACGGAAGCGGCAAGTCCACGCAGGCCGAGATGCTGGCGTCGAACCTCGATGCCATCCTCACCCGCGAGCCGGGCGGAACGCCGCTCGGCGAGGCGCTGCGGGAGGTGCTGTTGCATGCCGCGCCCGACGAAGCGCCGTCGGCGCGTACCGAGGCGCTGCTGTTCTGTGCCGACCGGGCGCAGCACATTGGGACGGTCGTGGCGCCTGCGCTGGAGGCCGGCCGTGACGTGGTCACCGATCGCTCCTACGGTTCCACGCTGGCCTACCAGGGTTACGGGCGAGGCCTGCCGCTCGACGAGCTTCGGGCGTTGATCGACTATGCCTGCAGGCGGCCCGCCGGTGCTTCCGAGGAACTGCCTGACGTCGTCCTGCCTGACGTGGTGGTGCTGCTCGATGTGCCGCTCGCAGACTCCGACCGGCGCGTTCATCGGCTGGACCGGGTCGGCGGCGAGCAGATGTCGCTGCTCGAAGACGATTCAGACGCCGATCCCGATGCCGAGGCGCCCGAAGGTGATGGGCCGGATCGGCTGGAGGGCGAGGCGTTGGAGTTCGCGCTGCGGGTGTGGCGCAGCTATCGCGAACTGTGCGACGCGGAACCCGATCGCTGGGTCCGTGTGGACGCCATCGGCAGCGTCGATGAGGTAGCGGCTCGCGTCATCGAGGCGGTTGCTTCGCATCCCGCTATGGCGGGCTAGAGCGCTCGCCGTGGAATCGGAAAACAGCACCGACGAATCAGGGGGTACCTCTGAGCCGGCCGCAGTCGAGCCGGCCCCGCTGTCGCTGTTCGACCTCGGCGACCCACCGCCACCGCCACCTGCGCCGCCCCATGATCCGCCTGCGCGACCCGAGCCTGCGACAGGATCGACACCAGCCACAGCCGAGCGTCCAGCGGAGGCGCCGGCAGCGGAGGAAGCCTCGGCTCCGGCTTCCTCGCCATCGCTCGATGAGCCGATCGCCGACAAGCCGGTCGTCGACGAGGCGCCGGTCGGCAACCTGCTCGACGGCGTCGTGGGCCAGCCGGCAGCCGTCGACCGCCTGCAGGCTGCGCTCGCTTCGCCGCTGCCGGCCTACCTGTTCGTCGGCCCTGCCGGTGCCGGACTGCGCGGCGCTGCATGCCGCTTTGCCGGCGAACTGCTGGCGGCGCGCAGCGCGACTCCCGAGCGTGAACGCCGTCTCGCGCTCGCCGAGCAGCACCCCGACCTGCTGGTCTTCGACCGTGTCGGTGCGGCCATGACGGCCGAGCAGGCTCGCGAGGCGGTGCGTGCCGCCGCGGCTGCGCCCGTCGCCGGAGAGCAGAAGGTCATTGTGCTCTGCGACGTCGACCGCGCAGCGCTGAGCGCGCCGATCCTGCTCAAGTCGGTCGAGGAGCCGCCGCCGTCGTGCGTCTTCGTGCTGCTCGCCGAGGAAGTCAACCGGTCCATGGAGACGCTGGCCTCCCGCTGCGCTCGCGTGGACTTCGAGGCGCTGGGCGACGCCGACCTGCAAGCGCTGCTCGTCGCCGAGGGCATCGAACGCGGCCGTGCCAGCTTCGCCGCGGCCGCGGCCGGCGGCTCGATCGATCGGGCTCGCCTGCTCGCCTCCGACGACGCAGCCGCCGAGCGCATCGAGACGTGGCGCGGCCTGCGGGGCACGCTGAACGGCACGGCATCCGCAGCGATGGCTGCAGTGGATGCCGCGCTGGAGGCGGCCGAGCAGGCCGCCGCACCGCTCGAAGCCCGCCACGAGGCAGAGCGAGCAGCAGCCGACGAGCGGGCCGAGCTCTACGGGACGAATGTGGGCCGCAGCTCGCTCGACGAGCGTCACCGCCGTGAGCTGCGCCGGGTGCGCACCGACGAGATCACGATGGGCTTGGCCGTGATGGCATCGCAGATCCGCGATGAATCCGGCAACGGCAGCCTGCGCGCAACGTCGGCAGCGGGACAGCTGGACGCCATCGGCGACGCCGCCGAGGCGCTGCGCTTCAACGCCAACCAACGTTTGGCCCTGTGCTGCCTGTTCATCCGCCTCGGCCATCTCGGCGGGTAGGGCCTCGCCCACCAGCCGGCCCTGCGGTCCGCCGGCGAGCCCGAGGTGGGGATTGAACCCACGACCTGCTCTTTACGAGAGAGCCGCTCTGCCACTGAGCTACTCGGGCGACCGGCGGATCACGGTACCAGCGAGGCCTCGCGGCTCACGAGGGGTTCTGGGCACGTGACCACTAATATCTGCGCCATGGAGCTCCTTGGCGCGCAGGTCTGGCACTACTGGTTGGCGGTGCCGCTGACCATCGTGACGGTGCTGACCGTTGCCAAGCTGGTGGCGGGCTACGTGCAGAAGGTGGTTGCGCCGCGGTACCCCAAGCGCTGATCTCACGATGAGCGATCCCGCCGACGAGCACGTCGACTGGGAATTGGCGCGTCGCATCGCAGTGCGGGTCGCAGGTACTGAGCCGCTGTACCAGTCCTATCTCGCTGAACCGCTGCGGCAGGACTTCGCCCGATTCGTGCCGGTTGCGGCCGAGCTGGTGGCGATCGAGACCGGGCTGGAGACGCCCGGCGAGGCGCACGCAGAGGTGATCGACCGGACGGGCTGGATCGACGCCAACATCGCAGCGTTCCGGCGCCTGCTGCAGCCGCTGCTGGGCGCCTCGGCCGGGGCCGACGGCACTGCGGAAACCTCGCGCGTGACGCAGACGCTGGGAGCGGTGGAGCTGGGCTCCGTACTCGGCTGGATGTCCAAGCGGGTGCTCGGCCAGTACGACCTGCTGTGGGCCTCTGATGACGACACGGCGCCGGGCGCTGATGCCTCTCGCCGGGATAATGGCGCAGCAGGCGGCACCGCTGGCACGGGCGCGACCTCACCGGGTTCAGCGGGAGACACCGTCTACTTCGTCGGCCCGAACATCCTGGTCACCGAGAAGCGCTACGCATTCGTCCCGGCGCAGTTTCGGCTGTGGCTGGCGCTCCACGAGCTGACCCACCGCTCGCAGTTCACCGGCGTGCCGTGGCTGCGACCGCACTTCCTGCAACTGGTGAACGGGCTGGTCGACGAGGCCCAGCCTGATCCCGAGCGTCTGCGCGAAGGCCTCCGCAACCTGATGTCGCTGCGTCGCAGCAGTACAGGTCAAGACAGCCAAGACCTGCTGGGCGAAGGGGGGCTCGCCGCAGTGTTCGCCACCGACCACCAGCGCGAGCTGATCGCCCAGGTGGGCGGCATGATGAGCTTGGTGGAAGGGCACGGCGACGTCACGATGGCGCGGGCCGCCCGCGGGCACATCCCCGATGCCGACCGGTTTGCGGTGGTGATGCACCACCGGCGCCGCAATGTGCGCGGCATGGCGCGGCTGATCCAGCGCCTGCTGGGCATTGAGGCCAAGCTGGCGCAGTACCAGGCCGGCGAGGACTTCATCGCCGAGATCGAGGCCGAGCGTGGCCCCCGGGCGGTGGACCGGATCTGGGAGCGCGTCGAGCACCTGCCGTCCATGGCGGAGATCCGCGACCCTCAAGCCTGGCTGGAGCGTGTCCCCGCGGCCTGATGCCTCCGCCCCGACCCCGCCGGCTGCGGGCGACGGGACGGCGACGGCGATCGACGACGAACTCGAACGCATGGCGGACCGGTGCACCTTCGCCGACATCGAGCGTTCCCAGCTGGTGTGCGCAGTGTCGGGTGGCGCCGACTCGGCCGCGCTGCTGGTGCTTGCCTGCCGGTTTGCGCAGCGGAGCGGCAGCGGGGTGACGGCCGTCACCGCAGTTCATGTCGATCACGGGCTGCGCGAAGCGGGACAGGCAGAAGCGGCAAGAGTCGAGGCGCTGTGCGACCAGCTCGGGGCGGGGTTCAGTGTGATGCACGTGGACCTCACGCCGGGGGCGAACCTGCAGGCGCGGGCTCGGGAGGCCCGCCACGCCGCGCTCGGCCCCGAGGCGCTGCTGGGCCATACCGCCGACGACCAGGCGGAGACAGTGCTGCTGCAGCTGCTGCGCGGCGGCGCGCTCGATGCGCTCGCGGCCATGAGAGCCGACCGCCGGCCGCTGCTGGGGCTGCGGCGCACCGAGACCGAGCGGGTCTGCGAGCTGGTCGGCTACGAACCCGTCCGTGATCCATCCAACGCCGACCCTCGCTTCTGGCGCAGCCGTGTCCGTCACGAGGTGATCCCGCTGCTGTGTGACATTGCCGGGCGTGACGTGGTGCCGTTGCTGGCCCGTGGATCCGGGCTGGCGGCTGCCGACGCCGACCTCCTCGACGTGTTGGCGGCCGACATCGATCCCACCAGTGCGTCCGAGTTGCGGAATGCGCCGGTGGCCCTGGCTCGGCGAGCCATCCGGGCGTGGCTGCGCACCGATCATCCGCCCGATGCCGGCACGGTCGAGCGGGTGCTCGAGGTGGCCAGGCACACCCACCGCGCCACCGAGGTTGGGGGCGGGCGGCGGGTCAGCCGCTCGGCTGATCGGCTCCGACTCGAGCAAGCTGTTCCGCCATCGGAAACGCATAGCCGCTAAGTTCGGCTCACGTGGCAGGGGCATCGGCTTCGGAGGAATCCCACAGCGACCTCGACTCGATGCTCGCCGGCGACCCCGCCGTCGGCGAAGTGCTCGTCTCGGGCCCCGAGATCGCCGAGCGGGTTGCCGAATTGGGCACGCAGATCACCGCCGACTACGCGGGCCGCCAGCCGCTGCTCGTGGCGGTGCTCAAGGGTGCGGTGATGTTCGCCTCCGATCTGAGCCGCGCCATCGACCTGCCGGTCGAGATGGACTTCATGGCCGTGTCGTCGTACGGCAGCAGCACCCGATCCAGCGGCGTCGTGCGCATCCTCAAGGATCTCGACATCGACATCGCGGGGCGCGACGTGATCCTGGTGGAGGACATCGTGGAGAGCGGCCTCACGCTGTCGTACCTGCGCCGCAGCCTGCTGGCCCGCGGCCCGGCCAGCTTGGCCGTGTGCTCGCTGCTGACCCGCGAGCACAACGGCAGCCTGAACGGCCTCGTCGACTACATCGGCTTCCGGCTGCCGCCGGTGTGGGTCATCGGATACGGGCTGGATCTGGCGCAGAAGTACCGCAACCTGGCCGAGATCCGCGCGTACGACGCTGCAGCCTCCGAGAGCACCTGAAGCTCTTGCAGAACGGCTGTGCAGGCTCAGTCGAGCACCGGTACATTCTGCCGGGTACACGCTTGCAGGGACGGCGAGCTATGAGAGGGAAGTGGGCGGAGGGCATTCAGCCCCGCAACTTCAACTGGGTCGTCGCCGACCGCCTCGCAGTATGCGAGCGTCCCGGCGGCTATGGCGCCAGCCACCGGCGCGTTCGCCGTCAGGAAGAGATCATCTGGCTGCGCCGCAACGAGTTCGACATCGTCGTGTCGCTGATCTCGGCACCGCACAACCTGCACAATTACGACGAGCTGGACATGCCCTACCTGCACCGGCCGTGGCCCGCCTTCGACGACTTGGGCGAGTACCTGCAGTCGGTCCACGACGACTTGGAGCGGCTGGCCGGCGAGCGCAAGCGCGTCATCCTGCACAAGGAGCGGGTCGGCGAGGACGTCTGCGGGTTCGTGGCGTCGTATCTGTTGCTGTCGGGCAAGGTGCCCACCGGTCCTCAGGCCACGGCCATCACCGAGCGGATCTTCGGCCAGCGAGTCGGTCCCGAGGGGCGCCGTGTGGTCGACGTGGCGCTGAGCATCCTCCCCGGCCAGGGCACAACGAGCTGAGCACTGCAGTGACAGACCGCCCTGTTGATGATGCGGTCGCCACGAGCGACGAGCCCGATGCGCCGCCTCACGGCGACCCCTGTGCCGATGATGCGGTCGCCGCGAGCGACCGCATTGAGCTCCGCGATTTGCGGGTGACGTGCGTGATCGGGGCTCTGGCGCATGAGCGCACCGCGCCACAGCCGCTCAGCATCGACGTCGATCTCCACGCCGACCTGAGCCCAGCAGGCACCACCGACGACTTGAACCTCACCATCGACTACGGCGCAGCATGCGACCGCATCGTGGCGCTGTGCGACGAGGCCCAGCCGCAGCTTCTCGAAAGGCTGGCCGAACTGATCGCCGCGGAGCTGTGCGGAATCGATGGCGTGACCGCCGCCACGGTCACGGTCGCCAAACTGCGCCCGCCGGTTGCGGCCGACCTCGGCACCAGCGGTGTGCGCATCACCCGTCGTCCGGCGTGAGCCGGCCTGCCCAGCGAACGTGAGCCGGTGAGCCCGCCCGGCGTGCGGGCCTTTGTGGGGCTGGGCGCGAACATCGGCAACCCCGCTGCACAGCTAGCAAATGCCCTCGAAGCACTGGACGCCGCAGGCGTGCTCGTGGCGGTCTCGGGCTTGTACCGCAGCGCGCCGATCGGCCCCGAACAGCCGGAGTTCCTGAACCTCGTGGCCGAGCTGGCCGTGTTCGACGGGCCATACGAGTTGCTCGCCCGCTGCCACGCCCTCGAAGCCGCGGCACAGCGGGTACGCCGTGAGCGCTGGGGCCCGCGCACGCTCGACGTTGACGTGCTGCTGTTCGGCGACGTGGAGATGCATGACCCCGAGCTGCAGATCCCGCACCCCCGCCTGCACGAGCGCCGGTTCGTGCTCGACCCGCTCGCAGAACTGGCGCCCGAACTGGTCACCCTCGGCCAACTGTCAGCCGTCGCGGACCAAGACTGCGAGTACGTCGGCACTGTCGAGTTGCTGCACCAGCTCGCCACCGCCTCGCCGGGGCAACGGCAGGACTAGCCCTCGGGAATCGGCGGCGCGTCGGCTCGCAGGATGAACAGGCCCTCAGCGTTGACGCACAGACCCTCGGGCCCGTGAACCTCGGCGTGCTGGACGATTTTGCGGCCTGTCGTGCTCTCGATCCAGGCCCGCAGATGCAACGGCACCCCCAGCGGGGTCGCTGCACGGTAGTGAACGGTGAGCCGGCCGGTGTATGCCTGCCGGCCCCGCATTCGGTTCAGCGCGCCCATCAGCTCGTCGATGATCAGCGCCACCACGCCGCCATGGGTGCGCTCGGGCGGCCCGGCGAACATGGGGTCCACCACCGCCTCGCCGGTCACGGCGTCGTCGGACTCCTTGAAGTACCTGACGTTCACCGAAGCCGGGTGCAGCGTGCCGCCGCCGATCGAGAACGGGTCGAACTCGATCTCGTCGCCGGGCTCGAGCGGCAGCGGGAAGTACTGCCCCTCGTAGATCTCGCGGAGGTAGGGCCGCGAGAGCATGTCGTCGATCTTCACCCGCAGCGTGCCCTGCTCCAGCCGCGCCGCTGTGGCCTCGACCGTGGCCGTGATCTCGTCGAGCACCTCGTCGTCGACCCGCCGATTCGCCAGCGCCTGGTTCAGCCGGCGCATCGCAGCGGCTGCCCGCTCGACGGCGCTCCAATCGTGACCGGGCTCGACGGTGGCGCTGAGATCGCTCGGCGAGTCCTGCTCCCTCACGGGCCGAGACGCTATCTGTGCGGCATCTATGCAGCCCCGATGCCTGCTCGCCGCGGCCGGCCGTGGTTCGCTGCAGTGCGGCGGCATACGCTCGCCTCATGCGGCGCACCATCTTCGACGACGAGCACGAGATGTTCCGCGAGACGGCACGAGCCTTCGTGGAGCGCGAGATCGTCCCCAACCACGAGAAATGGGAGGCGGACGGCAAGATCGACAAGGCCATGTTCCGCAAGGCGGGCGATGTGGGCTTGCTGGCCACGGCCGTCGACGAGCGATACGGCGGCGGCGGGGTTCTCGACTTCCGCTACAACGCCATCGTCAACGAGGAAGTCCATGCGTCGGGCGCGGCCAGCTCGGGGCAGTGCATGACGCTGCACAACGACATCTGCCTGCCGTACTTCATCAACCTCTGCAATGACGAGCAGGCCGGGCGCTGGATGCCGGGCCTCGCCAGCGGCGAGCTGATGAGCGCCATTGCCATGACCGAGCCGGGGACCGGCTCCGATCTGGCCTCGATCACCACCACGGCGGTGCGCTCGGGCGACGGCTACGTGGTGAACGGCGCCAAGACGTTCATCACCAACGGCATCAACTCCGACCTGGCGATCGTGGCGGCCAAGACCGACCCGACAGAGAAGCACCGGGGCATGTCGCTGATCGTGCTCGAGGAGGGCATGGAGGGCTTCGAGCGGGGCCGCAATCTCGACAAGCTGGGCCTGAAGTCCCAGGACACGGCCGAGCTGTTCTTCGACGACGTGTTCGTGCCCGAGGAGAACCTGCTCGGCGGCGAAGGCAACGGTTTCATGCACCTGGTGCGGAACCTGCCCCAGGAACGCCTGTCGATCGCCGTGGGCGGCGTGGCGCACGCGCAGGCGGCGTTCGATTGGACTGTCGACTACGTGGGCGAGCGGCAGGCCTTCGGCCAGACCATTGCCTCGTTCCAGAACACCCGCTTCGAACTGGCCGAGATGAAGACCGAGCTGGACATCGCCTGGGTGTTCGTGGACCGCCAGATCGAGGCGCTGAACGCCGGCGAGCTGACCGCCACCGATGCGGCCGAGGCGAAGTGGTGGGTGACCGAGATGCAGCTGCGGCTGATCACCCGCTGCCTGCAGCTGTTCGGCGGGTACGGCTATATGAGCGAGTTCCCGATCTCCAAGGCGTACGCGGACGCCCGGATCCAAACCATCTACGGCGGCACCACCGAGATCATGAAAGAGATCATCGGCCGCGAAGTCGCCGGCACCCGGTAGGCAGGGCAGATGAGGGAAATCGACACAGCCGAGCCTGCGAGGCGCATCGACTCGGTAGCAGTCATCGGCGCGGGCACGATGGGTGCCGGCATCGCCGCGGCGTCAGCGGCGGCGGGCTGCCGGGTGCTCGTGCTCGACACCGACCCCGCAGCGGCGCAGCGTGCGCTGGACGGCGTCGACGAGGAATGCCGGGATCTGGTCAGCATCGGCACGGTCGACGACCGGCTTGACGACATCGCCGGCTACGACTGGGTGTGCGAGGCGGTCATCGAGGATCTGGCCGCCAAGCGCGAGCTGTTCGAGCGGCTCGAAGCTGCGCGCAGCGACGGCTCGGTCATCTCGTCGAACACGTCGGGCATCCCGTTGCGCCAGATCTCCGACGGCATGAGCGAGCGCTTCCGCCACGATGTGGCGATCACCCACTTCTTCAACCCGGTGCGGGTGATGAAGCTGTTCGAGCTGGTGCCCGGCGAAGACACCGATCCCGAAGTGATCGACGCCTTCGCCCGATTCGGCGCTGAGCGTCTCGGCAAGGGCGTGGTGCATGCCAAGGACACCGTCAACTTCATCGGCAACCGCATCGGCTGCTTCTTCATGCTGAGGGGCTTGCACGTGGCGAAGCCGTTCCTGGCCGACGGCATGACCCAAGAGACCGTCGACGCCGTATTGGGCGCTCCGATCGGCCTGCCCCCGACCGGTTTGTACGGGCTCATCGATCTCATCGGTCTTGACGTGATGGAGCTGGTCGGCGCCAACCTGGCCCAGAATCTGCCGCCGGGCGACCGCGGGCTCGACTTCACTGCGTTTCCCGAGGCGGAACAGGCGATGGCCGACCGGGGCCAGCTCGGACGCAAGACCGGCGGCGGCTTCAGCCGGCGAGTGAAGCTGGATGACGGATCCCGCAAGGCCGAGACCTTCGATCTCGTCGCCGGCGAATGGCGCGCCGCCTCGCCGCCCGATCTCGAAGGCGTGCCCGCTGACCTCGGCGCGGTGCTGTTTGCCGACTCAGTCCAGGGCGAGCTCGCCCGCCACGCCTTCGGCGGCACGCTGACCTATGCGGCCGACTTGGTGCCCGAGATCGCCGACGACATCGCGAACGTCGACAACGCCATCCGCTGGGGCTTCAACTGGGTGCACGGCCCCTTCGAGATGCTCGACCATCTCGGCCCCGATCTGGTGATCGAGTTCCTCCGCAGCGTCGATGAACCGCTGCCGGCCATGCTGGCGGTGCTCGAAGCATCAGGCCAGCCGACGTTCTACGGCGAGGCCGCCGACGGCACCCGCACCCAGCTCATGCCCGACGGCACCGTCGCACCCGTCGACCGCTGAGCCGTCTGCGCCCGCTGCGGAGGCGGCAGAATCCTCTGCGACCAGCGATCCGGCAGGCGAGAGATATGCACCGTTCCGCATTTCTTGGCCGCTGTCATTGACAACTCCGCCGTGGGTCCGCGAGGGAACTGGTCGCAACGTCGCAGAGCCTCCTGCCGCCTCCGCAGCTGTGGCATCTGTGCCTTCAGACTTGGGTTACTGGGTCGTGGGGCGGACTATGGCGTCGGTCATCTGGATCGCTTGGGTCATCTCGGCGGCGTCGTGCACTCGCACTATGTCGATGCCCGCGTAGATGGCAGCAGTGATGGTGGCGGCGGTGCCGAACAGGCGATCGCCGGGTTTGGTGTTGGTGACCTCGCCGATGGTGGACTTGCGCGATGTGCCGATGAGCAAGGGCAGCTCCAGTGCCCACAGTTCCGGCAGTCGTCGCATCATCTCGAGGTTCTGCGAGACGCCGAAGCCGAAGCCGAAGCCCGGGTCGACGACAATCCGGTTGGTGCCCACGCCCGCCTCGGCGCAGATCTGGAGGCTGGCCTCCAGTCCCGTCGTCACGTCGGCGACCAGATCGGTGTGGGGCCGGCCTCGCTGATTGTGCATGATGACGGCCGCCACTCCGCGTTCGGCCACCAGCGGTGCCATGTCGGAATCGAGGCGGAAACCGGTGATGTCGTTCACGACCGTCGCTCCGGCATCGAGAGCGGGGGCCGCCACCTCTGCCCAGGTTGTGTCGACCGAGATCGGAAGCTCAGCCCCGATGCGGTCCAGCTCGGCTCGCACAGCGCCAATGACCCGCACGGCGCGGCGCCGTTCCACTTCCAGTGGTGTGGGCTCGGCACCGGGCCGGCTGGAAGCGCCGCCGATGTCGATGATGTCCACTTCGGCGGCCACCAGCTCCCGTGTCAGCGCCAGCGCTTCGTCGAGGCGGTCGGCTATGCCGTCACCGGAGAACGAGTCGTCGGTGGCGTTGATGATGCCCATCACAAAGGTGCGGGAACCCCACTGCCAGCACGGTCCGCGACCAGGGTCCCACCAGCCATGCCGGTAGCGGCGCCGGATCGGCCAGCCCGGCTGCATCTGCGGCCCGGCCACGCTCAATCGGTGCCCGCTGCGGCTGCGGCCCCGGCGGACGAGGGCAGCGCGCTGAGCAGGTTCGACGCTGCGGCACGGAGACCGACCACCCCGGGCGTGGCGTCGAGCGGCGCCAACGCATCGAGGGCCGCGGTCACATAGCGCTGCGCGGTCTGCACCGAGCTGGCGATCTCGGGGCCGTCCACCACGATCGCTCGGGCCCGATCCCGCCGGTCGTCGTCGAGCGGCTCGCCGAGCAGCTCGCTCAGGCGATCGCCGTCCGGGTGCCCGTCCGCCAGCATCCGGATCACCGGCAGCGTGTACACGCCCTCGCGCAGGTCGTTGCCCGAGGGCTTGCCGAGCTCCTCGTCGGTGGCGACCAGGTCGAGCACGTCGTCGACGATCTGGAACGACATGCCGTAGGCGAGCCCGAAGCTGGTCAGGCGGTCCAGGGTCTCAGCGTCGACGCCGGCCACCAGCCCGCCGATGCGGCACGACGTTGCGTACAGCTCGGCGGTCTTGCCCTGGATGGCCAGGAAGTACTGGTCCTCGGTACGGCTCCGGTCATAGATCAGCTGCAGCTCACGCACCTGGCCCTCGCACAGCCGGCCGATGGTGGCGGCCAGCAGCGCGGCCACCTCGGTGCCCAGCGACGCCGCCAGCTCCGACGCCTTGGCCAGCAGGAAGTCGCCGGCCAGGATCGCCTTCAGGTTGCCCCAGCGGTGATTCACCGCCTCGATGCCGCGCCGGGTCTCCGCGTCGTCCATGACGTCGTCGTGGTACAGCGAGCCCAGGTGCACCAGCTCTACCGCTACGCCGCCGCACACCATGTCATCGGTGACCGCATCTGGTGCGGCACCATCAGGGCTGCGCGCCAGCGCCGACGCGATGACGAACGCGGGCCGCAGCCGCTTGCCGCCTGCGGGGATCAGGTGCGAGGTCACCTCGGTGAGAAACTCGTCGCCGGTGACCGCCGCAGCGCGCAGGGCCGTCTCCACACGGGCCAGGTCAGCCTCTGCGTCGGGCCGGGCCTGCAACGGGGAAAGGGGCGCCACGGCGCAACCGTAAACGACAGCGGCAGCAAGGAGCGATGCGGCAGGGCATCGTTACACTGCGCTCAGGAGACCTTCTGCACCCTGTGCAAGGCTCAAACCAGGAGGCCCAGTGTTCGAACGCTTCACCGATCGGGCTCGCCGAGTGGTGGTGTTGGCGCAAGAAGAAGCGCGCCTGCTGAATCACAACTACATCGGCACCGAGCACATTCTGCTGGGGCTGATCCATGAGGGCGAGGGCGTGGCCGCCCAGGCGCTGGAGTCCCTGGGCATCTCACTGGAGGCCGTGCGCAGCCAGGTCGAAGAGATCATCGGGCAGGGAAGCTCGTCGCCCAGCGGCCACATCCCCTTCACGCCGCGCGCGAAGAAGGTGCTCGAGCTGTCGCTGCGTGAGGCGCTGCAGCTCGGCCACAACTACATCGGCACTGAGCACGTGCTGCTCGGCTTGATCCGCGAGGGCGAGGGCGTGGCCGCGCAAGTGCTGGTCAAGCTCGGCGCCGACCTGTCGAAGGTCCGCCAAGAGGTCATCCAGCAGCTCTCCGGCTACAGCGGCTCGAGCGGCGGCCGCGAGACCGTCGGCGCCTCATCGGGCCAGGGCAGCGAGCAGGGCGGCCAGAGCGGCTCGCTGGTGCTCGACCAGTTCGGGCGCAACCTCACCGCGGATGCTCGGGCCAAGAAGCTCGACCCGGTCATCGGCCGGCTGCGCGAGACCGAACGCGTCATGCAGGTGCTGTCGCGCCGCACCAAGAACAACCCGGTGCTCGTCGGCGAGCCCGGCGTGGGCAAGACCGCCATCGTGGAAGGTCTCGCCCAGAAGATCGTCAACAACGATGTCCCCGAGCTGCTGCGCGACAAGCAGCTCTACACGCTCGACCTCGGCGCACTGGTGGCCGGCTCCCGCTACCGGGGCGACTTCGAGGAGCGCCTGAAGAAGGTCCTCAAGGAGATCCGCACCCGCGGCGACATCATCCTGTTCATCGACGAGCTGCACACGCTCGTCGGCGCCGGCGCTGCGGAGGGCGCGATCGACGCTGCGTCGATCCTCAAGCCCATGCTGGCCCGCGGTGAGCTGCAGACCATCGGCGCCACCACGCTCGAGGAGTACCGCAAGTACCTCGAGAAAGACGCCGCTCTCGAGCGCCGCTTCCAGCCGATCACCGTCGACGAGCCCACGCTCAGCCACACCATCGAGATCCTCAAGGGGCTGCGCGACCGCTACGAGCAGCATCACCGGGTCACCATCACCGACCAGGCCCTCGTGGCCGCGGCGAACCTGGCCGACCGCTACATCGCCGACCGCCACCTGCCCGACAAGGCCATCGACCTCATCGACGAGGCCGGGTCGCGCCTGCGTATCAAGCGCATGTCGACGCCGCCCGACTTCAAGGAGATCGAGACGAAGCTGGCCGATGTCACCGAGCGCAAGAAGCAGGCGGTCGAATCGCAAGACTTCGAGACCGCTGGGGCGCTGCGCGACGAGGAGAAGGAGCTGCTCGAGCGGCGCACCGAGGTGATGGCCCAGGCTCGCTCCGAGGGGCACGACCTGTTCGACGAGGTCGACGAGGAGGGCATCGCCGAGGTGCTGTCCATCTGGACCGGCATCCCGGTGTACAAGCTGACCGAGGAGGAGACCCAGAAGCTCCTCAAGATGGAAGACGAGCTGCACAAGCGGGTCATTGGCCAGCACGACTCCATCAAGGCCGTCAGCCAGGCCATCCGCCGCACCCGCGCCGGGCTGAAAGACCCCAAGCGGCCAGGCGGCTCGTTCATCTTCCTGGGCCCGTCGGGTGTCGGCAAGACCGAACTGGCAAAGACGCTGGCCGAGTTCCTGTTCGGCGACGAGGGCGCGCTGATCAGCCTCGACATGTCCGAGTACATGGACAAGTTCACGGTGAGCCGCCTCGTGGGCGCCCCGCCTGGGTATGTCGGCTACGACGAGGGCGGCCAGCTCACCGAAGCGGTGCGCCGCAAGCCGTTCTCGGTGGTGCTGTTCGACGAGATTGAGAAAGCCCACCCGGACGTGTTCAACACGCTGCTGCAGATTCTGGAAGAGGGCCGGCTGACCGACGCGCAGGGCCGCTCGGTCGACTTCCGCAATGCCGTGCTCATCATGACCTCGAACCTGGGCACCGCCGACCTGCGCAAGGCACGCGTGGGCTTCGCGACCGCCGATGAGGACGCCAGCTACGACCGGATGACGCGCTCAGCGAGCGGATCCTCTACAAGGAGTTCCACGCCGGCGAGATCATCGTGGTCGACGTCGAAGACGACGAGATCGTGTTCCGTGCCATCGAGGGCTTCGACCCCGGGCCGATCGAGCTCGAAGAGGCCGCAACCGCCGAGTAGGCATGCCCCGGCGAATGCCTGCGAGCGGTTCGCCCGGAATTGACGCTTGCCACAACCCGCGTGGGCGCACGCTCGGCGCTGCGCTCGTTCTGCTCGCCGTACTGGTGTTGGCGGCGAGCTGCCGGGTCGACATCGTCGTCGACATCGACATCGCGCACGACGGCGCCGGCAAGGTCACCGTCGAGATCACGTTCGACGAAGAGGTGCTGCGGTGGGTGCCCGACCTGGGCGAGATCATCGTGACCGACGGCCTGGTCGGCTGGGACGTCCGGCAGTTCGCCGAGCAGACGCCCGCAGGCGAGCGGCTCCGCGTGGTGGCAGCCAAGCGCTTCTCGTCTCCAGCCGAGCTGGCGGACGTGCTTGCAGAGATCGACCGGCCGGCGGACGGTTCCGCCGGACTGTTCCGTTCGGCGACGTTTGTGGGATCGCGCGACGGGGCGCAGGTGATCTACGACCTGACGGTGACCGTCGGCTTGGACCGTCCGGTTGCCGGGCTCGTGAATCCGGCTACTGCTGAAGCGTTGGAAGGCGAGCTGTTCGGGTTGCCGATTGCCGAGATCGAGGCGCGGGCGGGGGCGCCGCTTGACGAGCTGGTGACGTTGGTGGTGCGGGCGACGGTGCCTCAGGGGGCGGGGAGCTTGCCTGTTGACGGCGTGATGACGTTGAACGAGGGGGGTGTTCGGGAGCTGCTTGTTTCGGGTGAGCTGCTGGATGCTGAGCTTGCTGCGGCTGAGGCGGAGGCTGAGCGACTTGCCGAACGGGCTTCTCGGGGGGTTCGGATTGCGGTGATCTGGTGGATTGTTCTTGGTTTGATCGTCGTGGTGGTTCTCGTTGTTGCCCTTCGCGGTCGGCGCCGCCGGCGCGGGCTGACTTTCCGCTAACTGAGGCTTCTTCGTGCCCGGGCTGCGGAGGGGCCGATGTACCCGTGCTTCAAACAGATGAAGCGCTTCGCGCACAGGCGCGGTGTCGCAGGGGCGCTTCATAACTGCGCGCGGGCACACCGGCCCCTCCGCAGCCCTCGTCTCGCTGTGTCATCGGGGGCAGACTGGGCCGGTGGGACGGGCTTGGGCGCTTGTTTTGGCTGCCGGGGCGGGGACGCGGTTCGGGGCCGCGGACGGTGGGCAGACCAAGGTGATGGTGCCGGTTGGCGGGCGGTCGATGATTGGTTGGAGTGTTGAGGCGGCTCGGGCGGCGTGTGATGGGGTGACGCTGGCGGTGCCTGTGCAGATGGTTGACCAGTTC
>NZ_JAPYOK010000068.1:0-58765 GCF_028283155.1 Candidatus Poriferisodalis multihospitum
GTTCACCAACCACGCCAACTTCGAAGCCCGCGGCATCCTCGCCACCTAACCTGATGCCACCGATCCCAGCAGCCCCATCCCACAAAAACGCGAAGGCTCTCATTGTTGTCCTCCTCCATGTGCGTGTATGGACAACGCAGACCATGACGGCCGAACCTGTGAGAACCCTCAGATGGGCCTGAGAGACAGATGCGAGTTGTGGCGCGGTACGGGGATCGCGCCCTGCAAATGCGGGTTAGCTCGCCGGGGGTCCGGCGCCGAGGCGCCGCAGGTGGCCTGACCGGATGTCGGCGGTCTGGCCCTGCACGAGCAGGAAGAGCGCTTCACGGGCAAGACGCTGTGCGTGGTGGGCGAGCGTGATCGCCCGCCCGCCGACGGATGACACGAGAGCGCTGGTTGCTCGAACGCCGATGTAGCCCACTTGGGCCCGGCGATCGGGCATCTCTTCCACCTCGGCGGCTTGCAGCGCAGTGCGTGCCGCATCCAGCTCGGCGTCGAGTGGGGACGGGCCGAGCAGCTTGAGCGCCCGCCCGGCCACGCCGAGCATCAGGGCCCCGTTGGTGCGCAACCCGGTCCGGTAGAACGACAGCCAGTCCTCGTAGTCGATGACTTCCACGACATCGTCGTGGCCCACGACGTGGCCGTCGAAGTGCAGCTCGACGGTGACCGATGAGTCCACCGCCGCGAGGCGCAGCCGCTGTGAGGTCAGCGTCGGGGCTTCGTCCGCGGGCAGCAGCATCCAGACCAGGCGGTCCGCCTCGTGGGCCGCCACCAGCACTGCGTCGATGTGGCCCCACCCGGTCACGAACGGCGCCACGCCGCGCAGCACCCAGCCGTCGCCGGAGCGCTCGGCGAACAGGCACGGCTCGGGCCGCAGGATGTGTGCGAAGGCCACCCCGCTGCGAGCCTGGCCGGTTGCAAGGGCTCGGGCCCAGCGCTCGTGCAGCGGCGATCCGGACGGCATCCGTGCCGCATTGGCAGAGCCGCCGCCGTGTTGCGCCCACACGAATGCAGTGGTGAGACAGCCGCCCGCCAGCGCTTCGAGAATCGGGAGCCGCTCGAGCTCGTCGAACCCGCAGCCGCCTACCTCGCGGGGTGTCCACAGGCCGTAGAAGCCGGCGTCGCGGAAGAGGTCCAAGTTCTGCGCAGGCACCTCACCGGACATATCCACGTCGAGGGCACGCTCGAACAGCACATCGTCAGCGAGCTGCTGCGCAGCGCTCAGGAATTCGGCGTGCACCACATCAGCGCATTGCGGCGCATGATGGCCACCAGCGTGTCGTCTTGGTTGTAGGCGCGGTGCTCGAACAGCACGATTCCCTGGCCGGGCTTGCTCTTCGAGGCGCGAGCCGAGACCACTTCGCTCTCGACTCGCAGCGTGTCGCCGTGGAAGACGGGTGCAGGGAAGTCCATCCGTTCGAAGCCGAGGTTGGCCACGGTGGTGCCGTGCGTGGTCTCGTGGACCGAGATGCCGACCACCACCGCAGCCGTGAACATCGAGTTGACGAGCGGCTTGCCGAACTGGGTCTCGTTGCGGGCGTACTCGAAGTCGAGGTGCAGGGCCGCCGGGTTCATGGTCATGGTGGTGAACATGACGTTGTCGGCTTCGGTGATCGTGCGGCGCAGCCGGTGATGGATCACGAGTCCGGGCGTCAGCTCCTCGAACCACAGCCCTCCGTGGGGACGGGGTGCGTCGTTCATCAGGCTGTTCCTCCTGCAACGTCGGCCCAGGGCACCTCGCACGCTTGGTCGAGGTCGATCTCGGCGTGGACGACTGGGTTCTGGTGCGGGCCGGCGCACCACGACGGCATCACCATCGTGTACAGGCCCGAGCCGCCCGCCTGGAACACCACGATCCGGCTGGGGTCTTTCAGGATCGGGACCAGCTCGTCAGGCGGGCCGTCCCGGTTGAGGTAGAAGGCCGACCCGACATGGGCGAGCGTGGCTGCCGTGTTGGTTGCACGGGCAGCCAGCTCGGCCTGGATGTCCTCGCGGGTCAAACCCGCGCGGGCCAGCACCGTCGTGTGATCAGGATTCATGATCACCGTGACCGCGCCGTGTCGCAGGTGCGCATTGTTGCTGCCCGGGTTGGCCATCACGGCGGCGATCACATTCAGCAGCCTGTTGGCTGATTCGGGATCGTCGGCGTCGCCGGTGAAGATCGTGGAATGTGGCGCCTCGGCACCGACGACGACCGCTGCGCTGGCGTCCTCGTCGTACCCGTAGGTCGTGTGCAGCGGCGGGAACGGGCTGTTCTCGGTGTCCTCGGCGAGGCAGTAGGTGAACTTGCCGGGATGGCCGTGCAGCGCCATGTCCGACACGCCGGGTTGGGCACCGCCGATGTTCATCATCGCCAGCCGCAGCGCCCGGCCGATGGTGGCATTGGCCCGATGGCCGGGTCCGAGCGCTCCGAAGCCAGACGCCACCTCGCCGCACTGGTGCCGTGCCGGCCCGCACACCACGATGAGCGGCGCGGTGCAGTGGGTGGTGCTCTGCATCTCGGTGAGGTCGAACTCTGGCTGGCATACCGCACGCACCGCGGCCACGACCACCGGGATGTGATCGGGAAGGCAACCTGCCATCACCGCGGCAGCAGCCACCTTCTCGACGCTCGCCACGCCGTGCGCGGGTCCCATCACTCCCAACTCGAGGTCGGGGTCGAGGCCGGTGGCCAGCGCCATCATGGCCACGCGCTCAGGAGTGGGGATGACGACCGGCAGGCCGTCGGTGAGCCCCAGCGCGTGCAGCTGCTCGAGCGCGTCGGCCTCGTTGCGGGCCTCCAGCAGCGTCACGACTGTTCTAGTTGGAAGAAGCGCCGGTCAGGATCGAAATGATCTGCGGCGCGATGTCGGCGGCCACCTTGGCCATGTTGTCCTCGCCGCTGCCCGCAACCGGGTGGGGAAGGCGGACGCGGGGAACGCTCGGCATGCCGGTGGCGTTGGCCACGAAGTCGCCCTGGGGCCAGAACGCATCGGTGACGAGTGCGATGGACGGGATGCCCGCTCGGGCGGTGGTGATGCTGTCACGCACGGTGCCAGATGTGCAGCTGCCTCAATGGCCGTACGCGGCGATCACCGCACCGCACTCGGAGCTGATGTCGCTGAGCATTCCCTCGCCGACCACCGACGACGCGTCGCCCTTGTCGTAGCGGTTGAACGACGCCGACGGCAGACGCTCGGCCAGCGCCTTCTCGACGTGGTCGAGGAAGCGGACGCTGTCGGGGAAGCCATTGGCGACCAAGCCGATCGTGATCGGCTGATCGAGTGGTGTGCTGAGCGTGTAGGGCTCAGGCGCAGTCTTGGCCTCGCCTCGCGGATCGTGGAAGGTGAGGGTGCTCATGGGTCCAGTCTGACACCCGCGCAGCGCAGGCGCGTGCTGTGCGGCGGCACGATTACTGGCTGCCGGGATCAGCGGCCCGGGCCACGCCGATCATCGAGTCTCTGGTCACTAGGTCGGCCAAGCGTTCGACAGGCCATCCCTCAGTACCTGCGGGCCGCTCCGGCAGCACCAGAAACCGGGTCTCAGAGCTGGAATCCCAGACGCGCAGCTCGGTGCTCGGGCTGAGTTCCAGGCCCATTTCGGACAGCACAACCCGGGGTTCGCGCACCACGCGAGCCCGGTATTCGGGGCTCTTGTACCAATTGGGCGGAAGACCCAGCAGCGCCCACGGGTAGCACGAGCACAGCGTGCAGACGACCACGTTGTGAACGCCCGGCTCGTTGAACTTCACCTCGATGTGCTCGATCTCAGCGCCGCGGATGTCCATATCGGCCAAGACGGCATCAGCGTCGGTCAGCAGCTGCTGTCGCAAGCCAGGGTCAATCCACGCTTGGGCCACCAATCTGGCGCCGATCATCGGGCTGATGTCGTGCTCGAACCGCTCGATGATGGCGTCGATCCGTCCCCGGTCGGCGATGCCGCGCTCCACCAGCAGGTCTTCCAGCGCCTCGACGCGGATGTCCGGCGATGAGGCGTCGTGCCGATTGCGGTGGTCGTGATCGCCGTGGCCGCTGCCGTCGGCATGGTTGTCGTTCATGCTCTCCTCCGTCAACCGCGCCTCAGCAGTCAGCCTTCACCGCAGTCAGGTAGCACTCGTAGAGGTCGACATGAATGGTGGTGTTCGGCTCAGCCTCATCGCCCCACAGCGTCTGGGCGTCGTAGCCCACGCAATAGACGTGCTGGGGCCGCTCACCCCTGTTGTGCGCTGTGCTGTCGGGCAGCACCTCCGCGGGGTGGAGCTTCACGACGATGCCGAGCTTGTTCTCTGCATAACCCGGCAGCCGTGTGTGGCCCGGTTGCGCAGGCGCCGCAGCGACGACGTGATCGCCGACGTTGAATCGGGGCGGATCAGCGAGTTCGCGCCGAACCGTGCGGCGTTGCGGCGTCGGAGTCGGTCGGTCGGGAGGCAGCGATGCCGGATTGCGGTCAGCGACGGGGGCGACCCGCCGTGCCGGCGTCGCCTGAGAGGTCGCGGTAGGGATCAGGTCTCTGCGTCCGGCCTCCAGCAAAGCCACATCCCTCAGCTCGGCCATCCGGAGGGCCAGATCGCTGCGACTGACTACGCCGTACTCGTCAAGCAGTACCTCGAAACCGGCCAGCCAGCGCCCGAAGTAGCCGTTCTTGAAATAGTCGTCGGGATGCAGGCGCTCCAGGGCGTACCGGAATTCGCCGGGTCGGCGAGCGGTGGCGGAGGTGACCGCGCCTAGCAGGCCGAACACGCGCTTCTCCCAGTCGGCGTGGAACGGCGGCTCCGCCGGATCGTGCGGCACCGGCCCGTATCCGGTCACGCCGCCGAGGTCGTGAACGCTGCGCTCTCCGGCATCGGTCTGCATCCGCCACAGCTTCGCACCCCGGCGGCGTGCAGCGCCGCCGAATGCGCGAGTGGCGGAAACGGCGGCGACCGCGCCGGTGCAGGAACCACGGCAATGCGCCCGAGCGAACACAGGCCGCGTTGTTAGGTTGCAGAGATGCCTGCGTTCGTATTGGCAGTGGACCTCGACGGCGTGTGCGGGATGCACACCGAGGCCTTCCGCCGCGTGGTGGCGGCCGAGCGCGGGGTCCCGGAGGACTCGCTGCCGCTCGTGCGTGGCTGGAACTTCACCGAATGGGGTCTGGCCGACGGCGAGTTCGAAGAGCTCCATCGCATCGCCGTCATCGACTACCGCATGTTCCGTGAGATGAAGCCGATGGCGGGGTGCTCTGAGGCGCTGTGGCGGCTGTCTGACGCAGGGGTGTGGATTCGGATCGTCACCCACCGCCTGTATGTGAGCTGGGGCCACCGCGTGACGGTGAGCGACACGGTCGAATGGCTCGACCGCGAGCGCATTCCCTATCGCGACATCTGTTTTGTGGCTGACAAGGCGATGGTGAACGCCGACGCCTATATCGAAGACGCTCCGCACAACGTGATCGACATCCGTGCCGCGGGCGGGCACGCGATCACGTTCGACCAGCCCTACAACGCTCAGGTAGACGGACCCAGGGCGCATGACTGGGCCGAAGTCGAGGAGATGGTGGTGGAGCTGCTGGCGAAGCACAGCGGCTACGTCTCGCGCCCGCTGCCCGGCATGGACGCCGGCTCCGATCGCTTGGAGTTGCGAACCCGGGATACCGCGTAGGCCGGCCGCATGACTGATGCCCCCGCAGCGCCGCCCGCGCCGATCGACGCGGCGACCGTCGTGGTGCTGCGCGACGGCACACCTGCGGCTGCGCCGGGTCACGGTTTCGACGCCGCGGCGAGCGACGCGGGAGCGCACATCGAGGTGCTCATGCTCCAGCGAAACTCACGAGGGTTCTTCGGCGGTATGTGGGTGTTTCCCGGCGGCCGAGTGGACCCGCCTGATCGTGACACCCCCGGCGATGTGGTGGCCGCGTGCGACCCTCGCACCGCTGGCGCAAGTGGCCTGCATGACGGCGACCGGCGCGGCTTTCGAACCGCAGCAGTGCGGGAGGCGCACGAAGAAGCCGGCATCGACTTGTCTCGCGCCGAGCTGACCCACTTCGCCCACTGGCTGCCACCGCCGATCCGCCCCAAGCGGTTCTCGACGCACTTCTTCATCTGCGAGGCGCCAGCCGACCTTGAGGCGGTGCGCGTCGACGGAAGCGAGATCCTCGATCATGCTTGGGTGTCACCGGCGGCCGCGTTGGAGCGGCGCGCAGCGGCCGAGATCGAATTCGTCACGCCCACGTTCGTGACGCTCACGTGGCTGTCAGGGTTCACCCGCAC
The DNA here is from genome assembly GCF_028283155.1 of Candidatus Poriferisodalis multihospitum. NCBI lineage: Bacteria > Bacillati > Actinomycetota > Acidimicrobiia > Acidimicrobiales > Candidatus Poriferisodalaceae > Candidatus Poriferisodalis > Candidatus Poriferisodalis multihospitum. Next base: position 6,227 of record NZ_JAPYOK010000068.1, read on the forward strand.
TGCCGATGTGCTGGCCTCGATCAATGGCCACACGTGCTTCCACACGCAGATCATCCCGTCGCCGGATACCGATCCGGGCCACATTGCCGTCTATGTCGGCGATACGGCCTTTCCCGACGGCGATCTGGATGCCCCCGGCCCGCGCCGCCGCTGCATCATGGTCCGCTCAGGCTGGCGCTGGGAAGAACACGACGGTGCAGACACCGCCGTGGCTTGAGCAGCCTCAACTGCTCGGGCGCAGCTGTCTGGCTCTGGGGACGAGGCGAGCGATCTGGCGTTCTTGGGGAGGACCGTCGGGACCTCCGCCGGGACGGGCCGCCCGGAAGTCGACAGCAGCGATGGCCGGGTCGGCGCCGAAGGCCACCATTGTCAGGATCCCGATCACCGCCGTGCGAGCCATGCCGGCACCGCAATGCACGAGGACGCTGTCGCCGCGGTCGAGCGCTGCGACGACTGCCTCTACGAGTTCGAGCACCGGCCCGTCCGTCGTCACGCCGCCGTCGGGCGTGGGCAGCCAGAGTGCCCGGGGGCTTCCGGCGCTGTCGCTGTGGGTGGCGAGCCACTCGCCGTAGTCGGGATAGCGCAGCTCGATCTCGTGCGGCGTCAGCATGCACGCCACGACCGATGCGCCCACGCGATCCAGCGCGCCGCCCGGATCTGGCCCGACCGCGGAAAAGTTGGTCACGAACAGGCGGCCCGTCCGCACAGCGGCCCGAAGCGGGATCTCGTCGATGCGGTGCAGCACGGTGTTCGCTACTGGTCGCCCTTGCGGAACCGTGCGAAACGCCGCTTCGGCTCCTCGGGCGGCTCTGGCAGGGGCGGCCAGGCTCCCGACAGCTCCTGCTGGCCGGAACGGCGCACCTCGTCGAGCTCGTCGCGGGTGTAGGGCTCCGGACGGGGATCGAGTGCCCGGTAGCGGGCCTCGGCACTCGCGAAGTTCTCGTCGGTGATCAGTCGGTGCCGCCTCGCCCTTCGGGCGAGCGTGAGATCAGCTCCTCGACCCGTTCGGTGGCGGCAGTGTCGGCCACAGTGCCGTGGAACACGACTCGCCGGCATCCGTCGGCCATCCAGCGCCACAGGAGGTTGCCTGCGGACGTCGTCGGTGCGCCGTCGACCCACTCGACGAGGCCGGTGGTGGTGGCGGCGGCGCTCATGTACACGAGCGCACGCTCTCCCCGGCGGAGTACCTCGGCGGTGAGCACGCTGGCGGCATGAAACGCGGACATGTCGCGGTAGTGCCCGCCGAGCGACCAATTCCGCAGCCCCAGCTCGGCGGCAGAGCGGCCGTCGAGCAGGTCGGGGTCTTCCACGTAGGTGGGCAGGCCGAGCGCGATCACGCGGATGGGCCGCCGGTCGTCATCGCGGCAGCGCTCTGCTTCGTTGTGCTTCCAAACCGCGTGGAGCACGTCGGCGTACTCCTGGTAGCCGAACCCGGCACCGAGCAAGTCGACGAAGAGGTCGGCGCAGGCTCGTCGGTCCCACTCGGGCGCTTCGATCAGGGCGTCAAGCTCGGCTTGGCGGCGTGAGTTGGTGAACTCCCAAGCGAGATTCTCCACGCCGTTGTCGGCCAGCTCGGCGAGCGCGCTCGCCAGAAAGCCCAGGTGCTGGCGGACTCCGACCTGATCGCCGAGCAGGACGATCTGGTGGCGACCGCAGAGGTCGCCCAAGTACTCCTCAGGCGACTGGAGCGCGGACGTGGGCCGCTCGTCGTCGGTGGGGTCTTCGGGCGGCACCGCCCATGAGTCTGCCCGCTGGCGGCCCGGAATCTGACAGTGCGCCGAACTAGAGCACTTGTGTCCAGGCCAGCTCTGCTGCCGCTGCCGATTCGGACACGGCCGCTGCGAAGTCGCCAGGAGTAGATTTCTCGTCTCGCAGCGCTGGATCGAGGGCATACCGCCGGGCGTAGTTCACGTACACCGCAGGCACCGGCTCGGCCAACGGGGTCGGCGCCCGGCGCTCGTAGTCGGGTTCGAGGTAGATCCAGCCGGTGGCCAGGCTGCCGAGCGGCCCGCGATCGAGGCTCGTCGTGCAACCGAGCCGGGCTGCAGGCCCTTGATCGACGTCGAAGGCGAGCGGCACGGCCAAGTCGTCGTGCATGGCAAACGCCGCGTCGAGCACACCGTCGGCAACCAGCGCGTAATCGCACAGCTCGCCGTCGGCCGGCAATGGTTCGTGGATCAGCACAGTGACGGCACGGTCGGCCACCACTTCGTACACGCGGTTCGCTGCGCCCACCACGTGACCTCCCACGATCTCGGCATCGATGGCGTCCCACACCCGGTGCGGCAGCCGCCTTGCCCGGGTCAGCGCGTGAGCCGTGCGGGCAAGCACGAGCGCGCGATGGCCCGGTTCGATGACCTCGGCGAGCAGCACGTCGCACATGTGCGCCGACACCGGGCCGCGGCTGCGCAGATGCGGCCACGCGTACGAGGTCCGCAGGTCGGCTGTGTCGGTGACTGCGTCGAGATCCAAGTCGTAGTCGAGCGCCAGGACACGCATGGGCGGCCCGTTGCCGACGAAGCGGCGGTTCACCTCCCAGACAGCGCTCAGCACATGGAGGTATTCGCGGTAGGCGAAGTTGTGGCGAATGCCCCAGCGGAGCAGTGCATCTCGCGCAAGCTGTTCGTCGAAGGTCGCGCCGGTAACCACGGCGTCAAGCCGCGCTTGGTCATCGACGCACGCGTACTCCATCGCCACGATGCCCACGCCTGACCGGTACGCCGCGGCCACGAGATCCTGCAGGAACAGCCCCGCGCGGCGCGTGGGGGTGTGGTGGCCGACGAAGACCACCTGGTGACGCTCAAAGAGATCGCACACATAGGTGAGCGGGTCGGCGCCGTGGGTTCTCAGCCATTCGGCAAGCTCATCGATGACCGCCGGTTGCAGTGGCGGCAGCCCACGACGATGCCGGTACAGGGCGATCCGCTCGAGCAGCGCCCGATCGCCTCCACGCTTGTCCACCCGCTCCGACAGTACCGTGTCGGGCCGTGGGAATGCGCATCTACGACACAGCGCAGCGCTCCATCGTCGAGATGGAACTTGACGACCACGTCGGTATGTACGTCTGCGGCATCACGCCCTATGACGCCACCCACCTCGGGCACGCCGCCACCTATCTGGCCTATGACCTGCTGATCCGCCGCCTCGAAAACATGGGCCACACGGTCACGCTGGTACGCAACTACACCGATGTCGACGACAGCATCCTGCCCAAGGCGGCCGAGCTGGGCGAGCACTACTTGTCGCTGGCCGAGCGGGAGATAGATCGCTTCGAAGCCGACATGGCCGCACTTCGAACACGGCCCGCGGCGCACGAGCCGCGGGCCACCTGGTCCATTGACGCCATGATCACCATGATTTCCCAGCTGCTCGATGCCGGGCATGCCTACATCTCGGAGGACCGGGTTTTCTTTGACGTCACCACCTTCCCCGACTTCGGGAAGCTGTCCGGCTACAGCGCCGACCGCATGATCGAGCTGGCCGCCGAGCGCGGCGGCACCCCCGATGACCCCCGGCAGCGCAGCCCGCTCGACTTCGTGCTGTGGCAGGCCAGCGCAGACGGCGAGCCCTCATGGCCGTCGCCGTTCGGCCCGGGACGGCCTGGCTGGCATATCGAGTGCTCGGCCATGAGCTACGCGGCGCTCGGCGAGACCATCGACATACATGGCGGGGGCGGCGATTTGGTGTTTCCCCACCACGAGTGCGAGATTGCCCAGAGCGAGGCACTGCACGGTGCTCCGCTGGCCCGTTACTGGGTGCATGCGGCTCTGGTCTCGTACCAAGGGCACAAGATGTCGAAATCGCTCGGCAACCTGGTTTTCGTCTCGGATCTTCGTGCCCGCATCGATCCCAGGGCCATCCGGCTGGCGCTGATGGCGCACCACTACCACACCGAATGGGAGTGGTTCGATTCGGAGGGTCTTACTGCCCAGCGCGACTTGGACACGCTGGTGTCAGCCGGCGCGGGCGCCTCGCCTGCCGCTGGATCAGGTGACGGGTCATCGGGCCTGCTCGCCGAGGTGCAGGCTGTGCTGGATGACAACCTCAATGCACCGATGGCGCATGCTGCGCTGCTCGACGCCGCCGCTGCGGTTCAGCGCGGGGCCGCGGGCGTCACGCTGCGACGCGAGCTGGCGGCCGCGGCGGACCTGTGCGGCATCGACTTGTCCTCGCCGCTGGCCACTGCAGCGCCGTGACATGGTGCTCGCCCACGCTGGGGTAGGGAACTGGCGATGACGACACTGGCTGTGGTCAACCAGAAGGGCGGCGTGGGCAAGACCACGGTGGCACTCGGCATCGCCGAGGCAGCATGCGCTTCGGGGCTGAGCGTGCTCGTCGTGGACCTCGACCCACAGTCCAACGCGTCGGCTGGCCTCGGCGTGTGGAACGGGTCGCCGAACGTCGACGACGCACTCGCCGATCCGACGCCGGGTGCGGCGCTCGCGGCGGTCACCGACGCTCGCTGGCCGCCCGAAGGCCCGTGCCCGCAGCTGGTACCGGGCAGCTATGCGCTGGCGAGTCGGGAACCGCAGATGGCTGCCGACCTGGTGGGTGCACAGGATCGGCTGCGAATCGCGCTCGCCGGCGTGAACCACGATCTCGTTCTCATCGATTGCCCGCCGTCGTTGGGGCTGCTGTGCATCAACGGTCTCTTCGCAGCCGACCGTGCGCTGGTGGTGACCGAACCGGCTGCCTGGGCAGCCGACGGCGTCGACCTCATGCGTTCCACCGTCAGTCGAGTCGCGCAACGCCAAGGCACGCCCACCATTGCCGGTGTCGTGCTGAACCGAGTGGGGCGCACCCGTGACAACGCCTATTGGGCCCAGCAGCTCGTTGAACGCTTTGGCGCGGACATGCTGCCGCCCGTCCCGCAGCGGGCCGCCATCGCCGAGGCCTCCGGGCAGTCGCAGCCGCTGCGGTCGCTCGGCCGCCGACCTGGTGCACCCGAAGCGGTGGGGGCGTTCAACGAGCTCTGGGCCGACCTGCAGAGCCGATTGGCATGACGGGTCGGCGGTACGCTCGGATTGCTCGTCGCTGCAGGGTTTGACCATGGCCAACTACGACCCGAACCGACCCCGACCGAGCGTCGACGGCACGGCCGCGCTCCCGGGCGACTTGCCCGCGGCTGAGCCCGCCGAGACACCAGCTGCCCCAACCGCCGCAGGTGCTCCGGTTGCCGACACCGATGCCGATCCGGCTCCGGCGCCTGCATCGCACCTCCTGCCGCGCCAGGCCGAGCCGGTCGACCGGCGCCTGCTCGCCGCATTCGGTGGGGCGGTCGCCGTCGGATGGCTGATTGCGGCAGTCGTGGCGTGGTGGCTGTGGCGGCGCTGGCGACGCCGTCCCTAACCCATCCACGCGCTCCATGATCGGATGGGCCACGCTGTGAAGGTGGAACCCCGCACCGGCAGCGTCGCTGCCGACGATGCGCGAGAGATCGAGCTTCCGCGGAGCCTGAGCCCTTCAGGCGCGTCGACGTTCCGGCAGTGCGCGCGGCGCTGGAAGTTCCGCTACGTCGACAAGCTGCCCGACCCTCCCGGAGAGCCGGCGCTGCGCGGCACGTTCGTGCATCACGTGCTGGAGGAGCTGCTCGCGGTCGCACCCGCGCAGCGAACGCTTGAGCGAGCTCGTGCCATCTGCCGGGATCTGTGGCCGCAGCTTGCGACCCGCCCCGATTTCGCGGCACTGGAGCTGCCCGAAGCCCAAGAACGGGCCTTTCGATGGAACGCATGGACCGACATCGAGGGGTACTTCCAGCTGGTGGATCCCGCGGAGGTCGACGTGCTAGATCGCGAGCGCGATGTCCATACGTCGCTGGAGGGTGTGCCGTTTCGGGGCATCGTGGATCTCGTCGACCGGGTGCCCGAAGGTGTGCGCGTCACCGACTACAAGACCGGCCGACCGCCCCCGCGGCGCTTCGTCGACAGCCGCCTGTCGCAGGTCTGGCTGTACGCAGCTGCGCTGGAATCGGTCGGCGACGACGTGAGCGAAGTGCGGCTGCTGTACCTGGGCGAGACGGGCGCTGGCCGCGACGAACGTCGGCCCACCGAGATCGCCCGCCCATTCGATGCCGACGCCGTCTCGGCGGCGGTCGGCGAACATCGCGACACGTGGGGTCGGATCACGGAGGCCGCTGCCACCGACTGCTTCGAACCCACCCCGGGCCCGCTGTGCAGTTGGTGTCCCTACCGCCACGACTGCCCCGAAGGCCAGCTCGAGCACCAGCGGAGGACCGGGTTGGCTGCGTGAGACAGCCCGCATTGAACACTCATCGCTGCGTGAGCAATGCTGCGCGCACAGCGGCCATGCTGTAGCCCGATCCTGCGAACTTGGGAGTATCGACATGGAGTACGAGCAGATCACCGTCGCCGACCGCGACGACGTACGGGTGGTGACGCTGAACCGGCCGGAGAAGCTGAACGCGTGGACGCCACGCATGCACGTCGAGCTCACGCACGCTGTGAAGGCCGGCAATGCCGACCCGTCGGTCGGCGCATTCGTCGTGACCGGTGCGGGCCGCGGCTTCTGCGCCGGCGCCGACATCGCCGAGGTCTTCGCGGCCCGCATCGACGCAGCCGACGAAGCGGGCAGCAGCGTGGGCGAAGCGGCTGCCCACGACGACTCCGCCGCAGACGACTGGGTCGAGCTCGTGCGCAGCTCCAAGCCCATGGTGGCGGCAATCAACGGCGCATCGATCGGCATCGGCCTCACCATGATCCTGTCGATGGACTTCCTCATCGCCCACAGCGAGGCCAAGCTGTCGTGCCGTTTCGTGAAGATGGGCGTCACGCCGGAGCTGGCGTCGTCGCACATCCTCATCCAGCGCTGCGGTTGGGGCTCCGCGTCAGACCTCGCGCTGTCGGGCCGGATCGTCACGGGTGCCGAAGCGGGCCAGATGGGCCTCGTCGACGAGGTCACCGACGGCGACGTGCTCGAAGCGGCGCTCTCACGGGCGAGCAGCTACGCGGAGAACCCGCCCACCATGTTGCAGCTCACCAAGCAACTGCTTTCTGCCAATGGTTCCGACACCGATCTGGGTGCCGTGCAGCGCCGTGAGCTGGAGGCGCTCAACGTCGCCCGTGCTTCGGACGATCACCGCGAAGCCGTTGCCGCATTCTTGGAGAAGCGCCCGCCGAGGTTCCGGTAGGCCCATCTGCGAGTCCGCGTTCGCCCGCCGCGGACTCGCACAGTGCCCCTGAGTCGCCGGCGGCGCAGCGATGCCTGAACTGCCCGAAGTCGAGGTGATCCGGCGCCAGCTCGCCGGGCCGCTGGTCGGACGCCGGATCACCGATGCATGGGCTCATCCCTCGCACAAGTTCGCTTCTGGTGCCGATGCCGTCGGCAGCGAGTTCGAGACACTGCGGCGGCGCGGCAAGTACCTGATCGCCGAACTGGACTGCGGCCGTGACCTGATCGTGCACCTCGGCATGACCGGACGGCTGTGCTTCGCGGCGGCCACTGCGGCTGGCGACGTGCCCTCGATGCCTGCGGTGCAGCCCCGGGACGGGCCGGCGGCCGAGGTCATGGCACAGAACGCAGTGAGCGCTGGCGACCCGTATGTGCGGGCGTGGTGGCGTCTCGACAACGGCGAGACGCTCTGCTTTCACGATGTGCGCCGCTTCGGCCGCATCGCCGTTTGCGACCGGGGCGATTATCGAGGTCTGCCCACCCTTGCCGCCATGGGTCCTGAGCCGCTCGAGGGGGGCTTGGACGCGGGCACGTTCTGGCAGGCGAGCCGGCGGTCCAGCCAGCGCATCAAGACCCAGCTGCTGAACCAGCGACTGGTCGCCGGTGTCGGCAACATCTATGCCGACGAGGCGCTGTTCCTGGCACGCATCAACCCGTCAGCCCGGGCGATCTCCAAGCCGCGAGCCGAACGGCTGCTGGCAGCGCTGCGAGATGTGCTGACAGCGAGCATCGAACGCGGTGGCAGCACGCTGCGCGACTACTACAGCCTCGAAGGCGCAGGGGACAATCAGAAGTACTTCGTCTGCTACGGCCGGGTGGGCGAGCCGTGCGTGCGCTGCGGCACCGAATTGCGCCGCCGGGTGCTGGACCAACGCTCCAGCACCTGGTGCCCCCGTTGCCAGCGACGCTGAGAGAGCAGCGCGCCTGCTGACATCCCGCGGGCAACACCAACAAGCACGGCAGCACCGTTGACGCGGCAACGGCCTCGTTGGGGCGGGGCATACTGGCACCACGTCCGACGAGGGGGTTCGGGTGGACAACGAACTGTGGCGATGGGTCTGGGTCGCTGTGGCGATGGTCATGGGCATCGGTGAGATCTTCACCGCGGGCTTCTTCCTGCTGCCGTTTGCACTCGGTGCCGTGCTGGCGGCGGCAGCGGCATGGCTGGATTTCCATGGCGCCGTCCAGTGGCTGCTGTTCTTCGGCGGCACGGCAGTCTCCATGCTGGTGCTGCGCCGCTTCATGGGTCGCCAGGACCGCCCGGATGACCTTCCGGTGGGCGCGAACCGGTACATCGGCATGTCGGGACGCGTTGTTGAGGTCATCGATCCGGTGAACAACACGGGCCGGGTGCGCGTGGAATCCGACGAGTGGCGGGCGGCCTGCCAGGAAGCGGGCCGCATCGAGGAGGGCTCGCTGGTGCGGGTTGTGGCGCTCGCCGGTACCAAGCTGCAAGTCGAGTTCGTCGAGCCGCCCCCTGACGACTACGTGCCTCATGTGGATCCGACCGCGGCAGCGCCGAGCTCAGATGCTCCTGTGTCACCGGCCGACCACGATGCCGGTGACGGCGGCAGCGACGCCGCCGGCGCCGACCAGCCGACCGCCCCAGACGACGAGACCGCCACCCCAAGGAGCGACTGATGGACAGCATCAGCCCCGGAGTGATCCTCCTGGCAATCATTGCGCTTGCGATCTTCGTGATCGCTGCGAAAGGCCTGCGCATCGTGCGCCCCTTCGAGCAGGGCCTCATCGAGTTCTTGGGCAAGTACCGGATGACGGTCGAACCAGGACTGCGCTTCGTGATCCCGTTCGTGCAGCGCATCTTGAAGGTGGACATGCGCGAGCAGGTCGTGGACGTGCCGCCGCAGGAGGTGATCACCAAGGACAACGTCGCGGTCACCGTCGATGCCGTCATCTACTACGAACCCACCGACCCGGTGAAGCTGAAGTACGCGGTGGGCAACTTCATCATCGCCGTGACCAAGCTGGCGCAGACGAACCTGCGAAACGTGATCGGCGACCTGCAGCTCGACGATGCGCTGGTGTCGCGCGAGGTCATCAACTCCAAGCTGCGTCAGATCCTCGATGACGCCACCGACAAGTGGGGCACCCGTGTGGTGCGCGTGGAGATCCAGCGCATCGAGCCGCCCGCCGACGTGACCACCGCAATGCACCGCCAGATGAAGGCCGAGCGCGACCGGCGTGCCGCTGTCACCGAGGCCGAAGGCGAGAAGCGTGCGGCAATCCTGCAGGCCGAGGGCGTGAAGCAGTCGCAGATCCTGCGGGCCGAAGGCGAGGCTGAGGCCATCAAGCGGGTGGCCGACGCCGACAAGTACCAGAAGCTCACCGTCGCCGAAGGCGAGGGCCAAGCCATCGAGCGGGTGTTCCTGGCGATCCACAACGGTGATCCCACCGACGACCTGATCGCGATCAAGTACCTCGAAGCGCTGGAAGGCGTTGCGAACGGCCAGGCCACCAAGATCTTCCTGCCGCTTGACACCAGCGGCGTGCTCGGCGCCGTCGCCGCGATGGGCGAGATGTTCCGCGAACGCAGCGACGCCGCTGCCGTTTCCGGCGGCGCTGAGCCCCCCGAATAGCCGGCGAATCAGTCCGAGCGGAGGGCTTCGGTCGGCGACACTCGGGCGGCCCGGATTGCCGGGTAGAGGCCGGCGATCGCTCCGATCAGGACCGCCGCGGCGAGCCCGCCGACGAGTGCCGCCGTCGGGATGATCACCCGCCATCCCTGCGCGGTCGCGTACACGTAGGTCACCGCCACTCCCATCAGCACACCGACGGCACCGCCCAGCGAGGCGAGCGTCAAGGCCTCGGTGAGGAACTGGCGACGGATGTGCGCCCGAGTCGCTCCGATGGCTCGGCGCAGGCCGATCTCGCCTCGTCGTTCGATGACGCCGATCACCATGACGTTCGCTACGCCGATGCCGCCCACGAGCAGCGCAACTGCACCCAAGCCCAAGAACAACCCGGTGAAGGAACTCTCGGCCGCCGATCGTGCCTCCAGCAGGTCTGACGGCCGGCTGATCTCGACTTCTTCTGGATTCTCGGGGTCGATCGTTCCGGCGAGCACGTCACGGGTTGCATCGATGTGGTCTTCGTCGACACGCACGTACACCACCGTCGGCGCGAGTTCGACGTCGTAGTAGGTCTCCGCTGCGTGGTCGCCGATCAAGACGGCCCGGTCGAGGTCTGCCGCCAGCGCGAACGGCTCGAGAACTCCGAGCACTTCGACCCAGCGTCCGCCGAGGTAGAGCTCGACGGGAGTGTCGAGATCGCGAATACCCAGGCGTTCCGCAGCCACGGCGCCGACGACGGCGACCGGGTGCGCCCGCGTGGCATCGGAAAGGAAGGCGCCGTGCGCGATGCTGCCATTCAGCGTGCCCATCAGCCCTGGATCCGTCGCGACCACGCTGATCCCGCCCGTTCGGTCCTCGGGCACGAGGTCGTTGCGGTAGACGCCGACGCCGACGCTGTACACAGCCGCCGTGGCCTCGACGGTCGCGACCCGCCCCACGGTTGCGACGGCTGTGCCGGGCAGTGCCGCATCGCCAGCGCCGAACCCTGATCCGGCCTCGACGGTCAGCAGGTTGGTGCCGAGGGCGCCGATCTGGTCCAGCAGTGCCGACTTGGACGAATCTGACAAGCCGAGCACGCTGACCAGCGACGCGATGCCGATGGCGATGCCCAGGGCCGACAGGACAGAACGCAGCTTGCGTGCTGCGAGCGAGCCGAGACCGACCCGGATGACCTCGGACAGGCGCAGGCGACTTGGCGCGATGGTGCCGTTGAGGGCGCTTTGATCCGACCGTGCGAGTTCGACGGTCACCAGATCACCGGAGACACCGGCGGTGTCAGCGTGCTGCATCGAAACGGGTGTCACGTTCGAGCCGTCCGTCAAGGATCTGCAGTCGTCGAGGCAGCGCTGATGCAATCGACTCGTTGTGGGTGACGATCACGATCGTGCGGCCTTCGGAGTGCAGTGAGTGGAAGAGATCCATGATCGACGCCGATGACGCAGAGTCGAGATTGCCCGTGGGCTCATCGGCCAGGATGAACGCAGGTCGATGGACCAGTGCGCGAGCAACGGCAACTCGCTGCGTTTCCCCGCCGGACAGTTCGTTGGGCCGGTGCCACATGCGGTCGCCGAGCCCAACGCGATCCAGCACGGCCTCCGCGGCTGTGCGCCGTTCCGAGCGCGAGGTACCGGTGTAGAGCAAGCCGTTTGCGACGTTGTCGATGGTGGGAATTCCGGGCAGGAGGAAGAAGCGCTGGAAGACGAAGCCGACGCGACGCCCCCGGATTGCAGCGAGACGGTCGTCGGGCAGCGCTGAGGTGTCGATTCCTTCGATCAGCACCGAGCCGCTCGTCGGCTGGTCGAGCGTGCCCATGACGTGGAGCATCGTGGACTTGCCGCTGCCCGACTGCCCGACGACCGCAACCATCTCACCCTGCTCGATCTGCACGGTCACCCGATCCAGCGCGATTACTGGCGGTGAGCCGGCGTAGCGCTTGGACACATCACGCAGCTCGATGGCCGGTGCCGCGGGATTCACCGCGGCACCACGATGCGCATGCCGGCCTCGAGCTCAGGGCTGATCACCTCGACATCGCCGTCGACGAACAGCCCGGTCTCGACGCCCACGAGACGCACAGAACCGTTGGCGTCGAGCACTTCCACAGCACTGCCGCCTTCGACGAGGGCGAGCAGGGCAGTTGCGGGCAGCACCAGGGCGTCGGGGATCAGCGTTTGGGTGATCTCGACGGTGACCGTTGCGCCGATCCACACGTCCGAGGCGGGTGCCGACAGCAGGATCGTCACCTCGACGACGTTCTCGCCTGTCTGGGCGTCGAGCAGGGGCGAGGGATTGATCGCTGTGACGGTTCCCGCGACGTCGGTGTCGTCGGGCAGTTCCACGTTTACCGCGACTCCGACCGAGACGAGGTCACGATCGCTGAGCGGCAGATTGGCTGCGACCCGCTGGGTGGTCGACATCCCGTCTTGCGCGGGCGTCTCGACCACGGTGAGCGAGGCGAGCGTTCTGCCGGCCTCCAACTCTTGGCCGAGCTCGATGCCTTGCTCCCAGGAGCCGATCACCGAGGGACCCGCGACAAAAAGCACATCAGTAGCGCTCACCATGCCGTCGACGTGCTGTCCGGATTCGCGCTGCCACTGTCGTACCGCGCCGGCGGTGTGCTGGTCGAAGACGCCGTCGACCTCGAACGCCTCGATGTCGCCGAAGCCCAGGTCGGCCAGGTTTTTTTCGAGTTGGAGTATGTCGTCGCCCTCCAGGCCCTCTGCCATGTTCCGGTACGCCGGGGTGGGGCCGTACATGACGAACAGCGGTCGGTAGGTCTCGGCATCGGCGGCCATGTCCGCCTGGGCGCTGACGAGCTCCGCTTGGGCGCTGGCCATGGACGCTTCGAGCGCTGCGAGCTCTGCCGGAGACACCTCAGCGAGCAAGTCGGCGAGGGCTTGCTCGGAAGTCAGGACGGCGGCCTCTGCGGCATCAGTCTCGGCTGGAGTCGGCCCGGCGCGCAGATCGGAGAGCGCCTCTGTGGCCGTGTCGAGATCCGCGCGCGCTTGCGCGTACTGAGCTTCGGTCGGATTCTCGAGCAGGTCCAGTCGTTCTTTCGCAGCAAGAACCTGGGCCTCGGCGTCGTCGATCTCGGCGTCGGTCGGGCCTGCCAGCAGCTCGGCGACGGCCTCTTCGGCAGTGAGCACCCGAGCCTCGGCGTCGTCGATCTCGGCGTCGGTCGGGCCTGCCAGCAGCTCGGCGAGGGCCTCTTCGGCGGTGAGCAACTCTGCGCGGGCCAATTCGATGTCGACTTCGTTGTCGGAATCCTGGAGTTCGTCTCGGAGCCGCTCCCATGCAGCCAGCCGCACCGCCTCCGCCGTGTCGATTTCGGCTTCCGATGGCCCCGCATTCAGATCGGCAAGCGCCTGCTTCGCTGTTTGCACGGCCGCCCGTGCTGCGTTGATGTCTGCTTTGGATGGTCCTGCTCTGAGATCGGCCAGACCGACTTCGGCAGTAGCGATGTCGACCCGCGCAACCGCAAGATCAGCTTGCGTGGGGTTGTCCAGTGCGTCCAGGGCCTCCAATGCAGCCGCCACAGCGGCTTTTGCGCTGCTGATCTCGGCATCGCTCGGCGGTTCCGCCAGCCGGTCACGGGCTTCCATGGCTTCTGCCACCGCGGCCCGCGCGGCAGCGACGTCAGCTTCGTCAGGCCCGGCGGTGGCATCGCTCAGCTTGTCGGCTGCAATCGACAGTGCATCTCGAGCCGAGGCCACGCCGGCGAGGATGCGCGCTGTGCCTGCATCCGAGGGCTCATAGAGGACGAGGTAGATCTGCTCGCCTTGGCGCAGGACAGTTCCTTCTTCGGCGAGATTCATGAGCACGCCGTTGTTGCGTGCGGTGAGCGTGACCGTTCCCTCGTAGTCGAGTGTCCCGGTGATCTCCAAGTATTCGGTGAGGTCACGCTGGGAGACCATGGCCGTGCTCATGTCGGCCTCTGCTTGCTCGTCGGTGTCGCGGCCGGTTTCGTCTCCGGCGACGACCAGCGTGACGGCGACTGCGGCGACGACAACAACGGCCACCGCTGCTGCGGTGAGCAGTCGGCGCCTGCGCTCGGGGGTCACTGTCGGCCGCCGCGGCCTGGGCGAGAGGGCAGCTGTTCGCCGCAGACGTCGAATGCGGCGCTCACATCTGCATCGTCGAAGTCAATCTCTCCGAATGGCCCCCCGCCTCCGCTTCCGGGGCCGAAGGCATTTGGATCTGGGTCGGGAACATCGACGCCGTTGTCTCGCATGCACTGGGCGAATTCGAGCAGACGATCCATGAGCTCGACCTGACTCTCGTCGAAGTTCTGCCCGCCCGGACCCAGAGCGAGGCCCTCGATGATCTCGAGGCACGCGTCTCGAGCGGCCGGCAGATCGGGATCACGGCCGATGGCCTGCAGGCCATCGCCGTCTTGTCCGCCGGAGCCCCTGCCGGGCCGAAGGCCGAAGGCGATGGTGCCGTCGGCTTCCACGACCGGATCGGGGAAGTCGACGCCGTTGTCTCGCATGCACTGGGCGAATTCGAGCAGGAGTTCCTCGTCGGTGAGGTCGTCGAACTCGTCTGCTGACTCAGTCTCGTCGGCCCCGGTCTCGTCGGCAGCGGTCTCGTCGGCCCCGGTCTCGCCGGCTGCGGCGGTGGCCTCAGTCTCGTCGCTGTCGGGCGTCGCGCCCGCCCCCGATGCGGGCTCATCGACGCCAGCAGCGGTGAGGGCCTCACCGGGTGCGGTGGTCGTCAACCCCTGCAGCGTGGCAAGGCCGCTGGAGTCATCACCCCCACAGGCAGCCGCAACGAGCGCGATGAGCGTCGCGATGACGAGTCGTGTCGTTCGCGAGTGCATGCGCATGGGGGAGGTCCTCCGAGTCGGGCGCGCCGCACCGTACGAATCGAAAGTGAGAGCCGGCTAAGAACTGGCTGAGAGCTGGCTAAGCACCGGCCAGATCGCCTGCATCGGTGGGACGGACCCAGATGGCTAGCCAGCGCGTAGGGTGCGCGGCCATGGCGTTGGGATTGCCGTCGGTGCTGGTCGGTTCGTGGACTGACGACGACGCAGCCACCGGCGTGACGGTGGTGCTCCCGCCGCCGGGCACCTTGGGCGCTATCGCCGTGCGCGGCGGCGCACCCGGGACTCGCGAAGCGGCGGCGCTCAGCTCGACTGGCGCCGGTGTGGAATGCCACGGCGTGGTGCTGTGCGGCAACAGTGTGTTCGGGCTCGCGGCAGCCGACGGCGTGGTGCGGTGGTGTTCCGAGCATGGTCGCGGGCTGGACATCCGCGACAGCATCGTGCCGGTGGTGGGCGCCGCTGTGGTGTACGACATCGCGGGACCCGACAGTCCACGGCCGACTGCCGAGGCCGGCTGGGCTGCCTGCGAGGCTGCGAGCGCTGACGAGCCCGTCACCGGACGGGTCGGCGTCGGGCGGGGCTGCACGATCGGCAAGGTCGCTGGTCGGGACTTCTCCGTGCCAGGTGCATTGGGGGTTGCCGTCGAGCGATCTGGAGATCTTGTGGTCGGCGCACTGGTGGCGGTCAACGCCTTGGGCGACGTCATCGATGCCGATGGGGCCGTGCTGGCCGGCTGTACTGCTGAGGCGGGCGCAGCGCGCTATCCCTACGACGCCGTTGAGGCGATTCCGGGCTTCACGGGCCGGGGCGATGCGGACGCAGACGAGCTCGCTCGGTCCAATACGACAATCGGCTGCTTGGTCACCAACGCTCGCCTGACCAAGCCCGAGGCGTGCCGTGCGGCCGACCTGGCGCACACGGGAATTGCCCGGGCCATCGAGCCCCCGCACACGAATTTCGACGGCGACGCGTTGTTCCTGCTTGCGACGGGCGAGGTGGACACCCAGCCTGACTTGGTGGCAACGCTCGGGGCTGCTGCTGTCGCGCGAGCGATCAGATCGGAATTCGCTTCCTGATCTGGTGCTGAGTGTGGCAATCTGGTTGCACCAGAGAAAGGGGGTGGTCCAAGCAATGCCGAAACGCAACAGGACTCTGGAGGTGGCCGGGCGCTGAGGCGACCCGCTTCCGAGAAGGGGACGTCTCCATCAGGTGGCGACTCCAACCCGGACCACCGAACCCCACAAGATCCGCGTGCTGGTCCTCACGCGGCCGCGGCCCCGCCGACCGGCGGAGGCGCGAACACGATCTTCGGGTAGCAGCAGGCCCCTGCTCAGTCGAGCGGGGGCCTGTTCGCGTCTGAGGGCATACCACTAGGGTCCGCACATGGATTTCGACTGGCCGGACGATGACGATCCTCGCCGCGTCGCCGTGCGCGACTGGCTCGACGATCACGACGGCAATCCGAGCCAGGAGGCGCTGGCACACGCCGGATACGTGGCACCGCACTGGCCCAAGCCCTACGGCCTCGAAGCCGACCCGATCACCCAGCTGCTGATCGACGAGGAGCTGGCCTCGGCCGGCGTGAAGCGCCTGGCCGGCGGCATCGGGCTGGGCTGGGCAGGGCCGACGATCATCTACGGCGGCGATCAGGCTCAGATGGACCGCTACCTGTGGCCGATCCTCACCGGTGAGGAGGTCTGGTGCCAGCTCTTCTCCGAGCCCGACAGCGGCTCAGACCTGGCGAACCTGGCCACCCGCGCCGTGCGCGACGGCGACCGCTACATCGTGAACGGTTCGAAGATCTGGTCCTCCGGTGCGCACCGCAGCAAGTTCGGCATCCTCATCGCCCGTACCGATCCCGACGTGCCCAAGCATCGGGGCGTGTCGTACTTCATCTGCCCGATGGACACGCCCGGCCTCGAACTTCGCCCCATCATCGACATGACCACCGCGTACTCGTTCAACCAGACGTTCTTCACCGACATGGAACTGCCGGTGGAGAATCGGATCGGCGACGAGAACGATGGGTGGCGGCTGGCCAAGGTCACGCTCGGCAACGAGCGGGTGTCGCTCTCGGGCGAGGGGGCGCTGTGGGGCAGCGGCCCCAGCGCGGCAGATTTGCTGGATGTCATCCGTTCTGCCGGTGGGTTGAGCGATCCGGTGATGCGCGATCGGGCAGCACGCCTGCACATCGAAGGCGAGGTGCTGCGCCTCATCCGGCTGCGAACGCTGAGTGCTCGCCTGCAGGGTCGCCAGCCCGGGCCCGAGGCCAGCGTGCGCAAGGCGCTCGCCGACGATCACGGCCAGCACGTGATGACGCTGGCCAAAGATCTCTCAGGCGCTCACGGGCTGCTGGCCGACACCGGTCCGCTGGGCACGTCGCCGCAGTTCCCCAAGACGCAAGCCGTGGTGGAGGGCTGGAACGGCTGGCACGGCGGCTACCTGTTCAGCCCGGCCCTGACCATCGGCGGCGGCACCTCGGAGGTGCAGCGCAACATCATCGCTGAGCGGGTGCTGGGCCTGCCTCACGACGTCGACGTGGAGTCCGGCAAGTCCTGGTCAGAGGCCCGAGCCTCCCTCGCATGATCCTCGCTGATCAGATCGGGATCGGCCCTGGTCAGCGGCCGGTGAACGTGGGCGGGCGCTTCTCGAGGAATGCCTTGACGGCCTCTTTGGTGTCCTCGGTGGTGAAGTTGAGCGACTGAGCCATGCCTTCGGCTTCCAGCGCCGCGGCGAAGTCGGCTGAGGCGTTGAGGGTGAGCAGGCGCTTGGTCATGGCGACGGCGATGGGCGGCCCGGCCGCGAGGCGGCCGGCCCAGTCGTCGACGAAGGCGTCGAGCTCGCCATGGGGCACCACCTTGTTGACGATGCCGAAGTCCTCGGCCTGCTTGGCATCGATCACGTCCGCGAAGAACGCCAGTTCCTTGGCGCGGTGCAGACCGATGAGCCGGGGGAGGATCCACGTGCCGCCGAAGTCCATCGACAGGCCGCGCCGGGCGAAGATCTCGCTGAAGCGGGCTTGGTCGGAGGCCACGATCAGGTCGCACGCCAAGGCGAGGTTCATGCCCGCGCCCGCGGCCACGCCGTTCACCTTGGCGATGACCGGCACCATGATCGAGTAGAGCGCCGACACGGTCTGGTGGATCACGTTGAGTCCCTGCAGCGCATGCCTGCGCGGGCCGTCTCCGCCGTCGGCGGCCAGGTCGGCGCCGCTGCAGAAGGCGTCGCCGGCGCCGGTCATCACCACGCAGCGCACTGTGGGATCACCGCCGATCTCGTTCCATGTCTCGCGCAGCTCGGTGAACATCTGCGGGCTCGCCGCGTTGAGGCGCTTGGGCCGGTTCATCGTGATGGTCACCACGCCGTTGTCTGCCGCATCGATGATGAGCGTTTCGAGTTCTGCCGATTCCATGAGCAGCGACGCTAGCGGTGGGACTCCCGTAGCGCCGGAGGGCTCACTGCTGCTGCTTGGCCCAGGCGGTGAGGCGTTCGACGGTCTGGATCATGTCGTCGTTGCTGCCCGCGAACGAGAACCGGATGTAGCGATGACCCTCAGCAGGGTCGAAGTCGATGCCCGGCGTGGTGGCGATGCCGAGTTCTGCGAGCCAGGTCGCGGCCAGATCGGCGCTGTCGTCGGTGAGGTGATCGACATTGGCGTAGATGTAGAACGCCCCATCGGGCGGGGCGATGCGGTCGATCCCTGCAGCGGGCAGGCCGTCGAGCAGGATCTGGCGGTTCGTCCGGTAGCGGGCCACGTTGGCCTCGAGCTCGTCGATGCTGTCGAACCCGCCGAGCGCGGCGTGCTGGCTCACGGTGGCGGCAGCAATGGTGGCGTTCTGGGCGAGGCGTTCGACCGGTGAGACCAGATCGGGCGGCAGCAGCAGCCAGCCCAGGCGCCAACCGGTCATCGAGAAGTACTTGGAGAAGCTGTTCACCACGACGGCACTGGGACTCGATGCGGCGGCCGTTGCCGCAGGGGTGTCGTAGGAGATGCCGTGGTAGATCTCATCGGAGATCAGCCGCACGCCGGCGCCGTGGCACCGGCGAGCAAGTCGCCCCAGTTCGTCAGCCATGAGCATCGTGCCGGTGGGGTTGGCGGGACTGGCCACGACCAACCCGTCGAGCGCGCCGGCGCTCTCGACCATGTCAGCGGTCAGCCGGAACCCGGACTCGGGTGTGACGGCGATCTCGACGACTTCGATGTCCAGCGCTTCGAGCGTGTTGCGGTAGCAGGGATAGCCGGGCGCAGTCACCGCCACCCGGTCGCCGGCTTCGAAGCACGCCAGGAATGCGAGTGTGAATGCCCCGCTGGCACCCTGAGTGACGATGATGCGGTCGGCCTCGGTGTCGTGGCCGTACCAGTCGGCGTAGTGATGGACCAGCCTCGTGCGCAACGGTTCGATGCCCACGGCCGACGTGTAACCCAGCACGTCGTTGTCGATTGCGGCCTTGGCAGCAGCGCGCGCCCCGGCCGGCGCGGGCGTGGATGGCTGGCCGACCTCCATGTGCACCACATCGCCGCCGGCCGCCTCCCTGTCGGCGGCAGCCCGCATCATCTCCATCACAAAGAAGGGCGCGATGTCCGCCCGCTCGGAGACCTTCAAGCCGCTCACGAAGCGCCGCCGTGCCGTTGCATGGCGTCAGTTTCCTCGACAGCTCCGTACCGCAGAGGTCCTCCGAGCTGGCAGCCGATTGCCGCGGCCATCGCCGTCTCGGCCACCCCCGCGTTGGGGGACGGATGCGCCGGTGCGTCGCGGCGCACGGTGACCATGAGTTGGTGCGCCCGTTCGAAGTGCAGCGCGGCCAAGAGTCCGGCAAAGATCCGCGCAGGAACGTAGTTGGCTGCGTCATCGAGGCGGGCCGCGGCCCAGCCGAAATTCGCGTACCTCTCATTGCGCCTTCCGACCATCGCGTCCATCGTGTTGACGGCCCGGTAGGCAGCCGCGCCGGGCGCACCGGCCACGACGGCCCAGAATGCCGGAGCAATCACAGCGTCGACGCTGTTTTCGGCTACCGACTCGATCACCGCGGCCGCGATCTGCGACGTATCCAACCCAGACGGGTCACGGCCTACCAGCGCAGGCAGCTCCGCACGCGCTGTGGCCAAGTCTCCCGCCGCGATCAACTCGCCGACGTGGGAAGCCACTCGACGCAGCTCCCGACCCGCGGCCGCCGCCCACACGGCGACCGCCGTCGACCCGGCTGCCGAACCCGCCGCCGCGCCCAGAGCTACGCCCGCCGCTGTATAGATCGCACCGTTCGATCGGCGGTCGGCCCACAGTGCTTGCTCGATGCGTTCCATCGTGCGGCCGAAGGCTGCCACTGGATGGACAGTTGCGGGCGGCTCGCCGAGAAGGCGGTCCAGCACCAACCCCGCCGCGACTGCCAGACAGCGCGGGCCCAGCCTGCTCAGGGCACGACCCCTGGAGTCGAGCCGGTCACCGGCGGCGACATGCTCCATGCCCGGGACCCGGCCCAAACTGCTTGGTACACCGCCCGGCCGATCCGCGAGCCCCACTGCGAGCGGGGTCCGGCGAACCGCTCGGCAGCGCCCTCTTCGGGCCATACCACGATCACGGCGTCGGTGGCTGTTCCCGTTCCCGGCACGCCTCGGTCCGCCAGAGCCTGCGCCTTGGCCTCGGTGGCGGTCATCACTGCGTTGACCGCAGCCCCAGGGTCCAACGCCACAGGCACTTGAACAACCAGATTGATTGTGCCCGGGCTGCTTTGAGCAGTTGCCACCTCAGCGGGATCGACAGCCCACGTCGGATGGCTGATCCCCACCGTGGCGTCGACGGACACGCCGTTGCCGTCTGCGCCGACCAGCCGGTCCAGGTCGACCGCGGTGAACATCGCGGCCCCTGAACCGCTCAGGCCCAGATCCGCCGTGATCTCGGCGGCGTGCCCGCTCAAGTCCGTGCGGCTGTAGTCCGAACCCACACCGATGTTGAGCGCCCAGTCCACCGGGCCAATTCCGCCGCCCACTGGTGCCGACGACACAGCAATCACGGATGCCGACCACTTCCATACGAGCACGCCGCGATGACCTGCGGCGGCGGCGACTCGGGAAGGCTGGACCCGGATGCTCAAGAGTCGGAACCGTCGCTCAGACAACCCAGAGCCCGGGTTGCCGAGTCGGGGTCCCGCGATACTGAGAGAGCCTGCGACAGCCGCTGGAGTGCTGCGTCCACGGGCGCGAATCGTACCGGTGGGCAGTCAGTCGCTCCGCGGGAGCCGAAGGCTCCGCCGCTAGTGCAGAGCTGTGACCTGAGACCGTGGTCGACTGTGCACTCGCCTGAGACCGGTGCGGGGCGTTTGTACGCTGCCGCGGTGGCCGGCCACACCCCTGACGCTCTGGCGCCTGGTTTGATGGTGTGCGGGACTTCCTCGAACGCGGGCAAGACGACCGTCGTCGCCGGTTTGTGCCGCCTGCTGGCGCGACGAGGTCTGCGCGTCGCACCGTTCAAGGCACAGAACATGGCGCTGAACTCGGCGGTCACCTCGTCCGGCCACGAGATCGGCCGAGCACAGTTCGCTCAGGCGCAGGCGGCCGGCGTCCCGGCAACTGTCGACATGAACCCGGTGCTGCTCAAGCCGACCAGTGATCGCGACGCGCAGGTGATCGTGGCAGGACGACCGATCGGCGCGATGAGCGCAGCGGCGTACCACGAGTACAAACCGGAGCTCTTCGAGTTGGTACTGGCTTCCTTGCAGCGCCTGCGGGACACCTTCGACGTGGTGATCGCGGAAGGGGCAGGCAGCCCGGCTGAGATCAACCTGGCCGCCGATGACATCGTCAACCTGCGGGTTGCCGAGCGGGCGGGCATCAGTGCCGTGCTGGTGGGCGACATCGATCTCGGGGGCGTCTTTGCTGCGCTCGCCGGCACTGTCGCCCTGCTCCCGACGGCACAGCGCGACTTGGTGCGGGGTTTCGTCATCAACAAGTTCCGCGGCGATCCGGCGCTGCTCGGAGATGGGCTCGACGAGCTCGAACGGCACTGCGGCGTGCCGACGCTGGGCGTGATCCCGATGCTCGACGACCTGCGTCTGCCTGCCGAGGACTCGGTCGTGCTGGCAGAGAACTGGCGGCCGCACGACACAGCGCAGTTGGATATTGCTGTCGTCGCCTTTCCGCGCCTGTCGAACTTCACCGATTTCGATCCCCTGACGAGCGAGCCCGACGTGACGTTGCGCCTGGTGCGCTCGGTGCGCGAGCTGGGCCGGCCCGACCTGATCCTGCTGGGAGGCTCCAAGTCCACCGTGGCCGATCTTGCGTGGATGCGCGAGCGGGGTCTCGCCGGAGCCGTGCAGGAAGCCGCCAGTGAACACGGCACCGTCGTGCTCGGGATCTGCGGCGGATACCAGATGATGGGCAGCAGCATTGCCGACGAGGTCGAGTCGGCAGCGGGTGTCGTGGCAGCGCTCGACCTGCTCGCCGTCGAGACCGTGTTCGAGCATGACAAGGTGCTCACTCAGCGGCACGGCGAGGCACTCGGGGCCGATGTCGAGGGCTACCAGATCCACCACGGCCGGGTACGACCGTGCCTGGAGGGGGCCGCAGATCCGTGGCTCTGGCTCGATGGCGAGCCGGACGGATTCTGCGATGGACCGATCATGGGCACCTCGCTGCACGGCGTGTTCGACTCAGACGCGTTCCGCCATGCGTTTCTCGCGCACGTAGCCGAGATTCGGGGATGCGATTTTGTGCCGGCACGCGGCTCATTCGCCGAACGCCGAGATCAGCAGTTCGATCGCGTCGCCGACGCCCTCGAAGAACATCTCGACCTCGGCACACTCTTCGAGATCGTCGGCCTCGGAGCCTGAGCGTCCACGGGCCAGCACGCAACCTTAGTAGTCGATGCCCTTCTTGGCCCGGATGCCGTCGTCGTAGGCGTGCTTGGTTTTGACCATCTCGGTCACCGTGTCGGCGAGCTCGATCATCCACCCGGGAGCGTCGCGGCCAGTCAGCACGAGCGAGACGCGCTCGGGCCGGTTGCGGAAGGTCTCCTCCACGTCGGCGGCATCGATCCAGCCCCAGTTGAGCGGGTAGGTGATCTCGTCGAAGATCACCAGCCGGTGGTCGCCCGCCTGCACCAGCTCCTTGCCGTGCCGCCACGCCTCCCGGGCCTCGGCCTCATCGCGTGTGAGGTCCTCGCTGTCCCAGGTGAAGCCCTCGCCGAGCGACCAGAAGTCGATGCCCAGCGGCTCGGCCATCATCTGCTCGCCGGTCACCCAGTTGTCGGACTTCAGGAACTGCACCACCGCAACCGGCCATTCCCGCGCTCGTGCTCGCATCGCCATGCCGAAAGCTGCCGACGACTTGCCTTTGCCATCGCCGGTGTTCACCACCACCAGGCTGCGCGCGGTGCGCAGCCCATCGGGGCGGGGATCGTCGGTGGGCGGCGCGTCGGTGGGCGTCGAGCCGTCAGGCTGTGATGCATTCATGAGTGGTCTCCATTCTGTGCGGTGCCGCGCTTCGCCGGCGCCGCCTTGGTGGCGTCTGATGTTGTCGTTGCTGTGGGAACGATCACCGGGCCCTCGGGATCGTCGATCACCCGGACTTGGGCGTCGAAGTGCTCTGCGATGTTGGCAACGGTGAGCACCTCGCCGGGCGTACCCCGTTGCGCAATGACGCCCCCCGCCAGGATGGCCACCTGGTCGCCATAGCGGGCAGCGAGGGTCAGATCGTGCAGCGTGGCGATGACCGTCAAGCCACGCTCGCGACGCAGCGCATCGACCAAGTCGAGCACGTCTTGCTGGTGCCCGAGGTCGAGTGCGGTCGTCGGTTCGTCGAGCAGCAGGATGTCGGCTTGCTGCACCAGAGCTCTTGCGAGCACTGTGCGCTGGCGTTCTCCCCCCGACAGCGACTGCACAGCACGGTCGCCGAATCCGACGAGGTCGAGACGCTCGAGCACGTCCGCAGCGATCTCACGGTCTGCCGACGTCTCGCCGGCGAAGATGCTGCGGTGGGGCGTGCGACCCAGCAGCACGTAGTCGGCGACGAGCATGCCCCGGGGAATGACCGGTGTCTGCGGCACGTAGGCGACCTTGCGAGCGCGCTCGGCGCGTCGCAGCTTCGTGAGTCCTTCGATGCTGATGTCGCCGTCGTAGGCCACGAGGCCCAGCACGGCGCGCAGCAGGGTGGTCTTGCCGGCGCCGTTCGGGCCGATGATGTTGACCCACTGGCCGTGAGACACAGCCAGATTGACGCCCCCTAGGACGTGGGTCCCGTTGAGCCGGACATCGAGCGACTGCAGGTCGACGGCGGCGGTCACCAGATCTCCCGGCGGCTTGTGCGCAGCACGAACACGAAGAAGGGCGCTCCCAGGAATGCAGTGACCACGCCGATCGGCAGCTCGGCGGGAGACAGCACCGTGCGCGCGGTCAGGTCGGCAAGCACCAGGAACGCCCCGCCGAAAAGCACCGAGAGCGGCAGCAGAACGCGGTTGCTGCTGCCGAAGATCAGCCGGATCGCGTGCGGCACGATGATGCCGACAAAGCTGATCAGCCCGCTCACCGACACCGCGGCGGCCGCGCCGAGCGACGCCGCGATCAGGACGATCAGCCGGATCCGGCGGGGCTCGAGGCCGAGCGCGGCCGCCTCTTCGTCGCCGACGGCAAGCACGTCGAGCGCTCGCCGGTAGCGCAGCACCACGGCGGTCGTCACCACGAAGTACGGCAGCAGCAGCGCCGGCTCGGACCAGCCCGAGGTAGCGATGCGACCGAGAAGCCACGCGAGGATCTGGCGGAACGCATCTGCATTCGCCTGCAGCAGATATGTCTGGCAGGCCGCCAGAAAGCTCGCCACGGCGATCCCTGCCAGGATCAGCGAGGCCGTCGAGCGGCCGCCGATGTGTCCGGCGAGGTAGGCAACGGTGACCGCGCCGAGTGCGCCGCCGAACGCAGCGAGCGGAACGAGGTCGAACACGCCGGCACCGTCCCCGATGTCGTTGACGATGGCGATGGTCGCTCCCAGCCCGGCACCGGCGGCAATGCCGAGCAGGTACGGATCGGCGAGGGGGTTTCGGAATGCCGCCTGATAGGTGGCACCGCTCATGGCGAGCGTGGCGCCCACCAGCAGTCCCAGCACAACCCGCGGCAGCCGGATGTCGGTGACGATCGCCTTGTGCGCATCGTTGAGTCCCGACTCGACTGCGATGCCAGGCAGCAGATTGGCGAGCTCCATGAGCACCCGTGGAGCTGCGATGCCGGCCGGGCCGATGGTCAGCCCTGCGACGACCGCAATGATGACGGCAAGGATGCCGGCGACGAGCGCCGGGGCCCGCAGTCGCGATACCCCCAGCTCAGTGGGCACCGATCAGCTCGCTGCGCCGATCGAGACAACGGCATCAGAGATCGCCGCGATGAACTCCACGAGGCGTGGTCCCCAGCGCGACACGATGTCGTCATTGAGCTCGACGACCCGGCCGTTCTGCACTGCGCTCAGCAGGTTCCAGCCTGGGCGGGCAGCAACCGTCTCGGCGTTCTGGCCGCAGCACAGCGTGTCGGCTAGGAAGATCAGGTCGGGATCGGCGTCAACGATGTACTCGTTGCTGAGCTGCGGATAGCCGTAGGAGCTGCCGTCGGAGTCTGCAGGATCGGCAATGTTGTGCAGTCCGAAGAGCGAGTACACCTGTCCGATGAAGGTGCTGCTCGTCACCGAGTACAGGCCGTCGGTGAGCTCGTGGTAGTAGCTGAGCCCCGAAGCGTCGGGTGCTGCGTCAACGAGAGCGTCGATTTCGCTGCGCATATCCGAGATCAACGCAGCCGCTTCGTCGATTTGCTCGGTGGTCTCGCCGAATTGTGCGATCTGCACATACACCTCGTCGAAGGTGGTGGGGGCGTTGATGGCCAGCACCGCGATCCCCAGTGATTCGAGGTTGGCCTCGACGTCACCGTCGCTGCCCATGACGACAAGATCGGGGTCGTATGACGCAATGGCCTCGACGTTCGGCTGCCAGCCGCTCAAGTCGGTGACGGGCGCCTCGGGCGGGTAGTAGGAGAACTCATCGACGGCGACCACTCGATCCCCGGCACCGATGGCAAACAGGATCTCGGTGCCGGTGGGGGAGATGGAGACGATCCGCTGGTACTGGTACTCGGGCTCTGCGGGCTCGGGCTCGCTGTCTTCGGTCTCGTCGACCGACGCTGGCATCTCATCCGGCGCGTCCGCAGTCTCGGCGGCAGCCGATCCGGTCGTGGTCGTCGGCGCCTGTGTTGCAGCAGGTGCTTCGCTAGACGGTGTGGCGTCCGTGGCCGGCGCAGCCGTCGGGCCGCTGGCGGCGTTGTCGCTCCCACAGGCCGAGACGAGCAAGAGCACGGCTGCCAGTGACCACAACAGTCGAAGTGGCAGGGCGGCTCGCTTGGAGGCGGTGCGGTTCATGGTGTTCTCCCTTCTGCTCGAGTTCAGGGCCGAGCAGCGGGAGCACCCACCGCACGAGCCGCTCCTTACCTCGAGGAATCGGTTCGCGTGATGGCGGCCGGGAGGCGACCGGACTCGTCCCCCGGAGGGGCATCACCGTTGCGGGACAGTGCCGGGATCTCACCGGCTTCGCTCACGACAACCAGGCGTGAGTCTAGGAGCTGCCCCGTCGGCGCAGTGCCGAGTGGGATGCGGCAGACGAGCCGGTCTTGCGCATGCGCCAGTAGCTGACCGTGATCGGCACCGTCAGGATGACCAAGATCACGAAGTTGACCCGGCCGGTGATGCCCGGCGGGTACACCGGTTCCACTAGGTAGTTCGAGATGAAGCCGGTTTCATACGGCTCCCGACCGGCTTGGCGCAGGAACCACTTCTCCCACACCGTCAGGGGACAGTCCGAGCCGGTGATGTTCACCACAGCAGCAGCGCCGATGGCGCCGAGGTGCCACTTCATGAGCTTCGGCCAGCGCTTTGCCATGAAGCCGCCGATGAGCAGGAACACGATGTAGCTCAGGTGCGAAGCAGCCACAAGGCGCGATAGCCCGACAGCGACCACCGCCGCGACGCTACTGGCGAACAGCCTCCGGTTCGCGCCTGCGACGGTGGCTGCGAAGCGGCTGCAGAGCGCAGCCAGAACGTGAGCGGGCAGACTCTCGGCATGGGCACGGCGATGATGACCGACCTGTACGAGCTGACCATGCTCGATGCGGCCCTGCAGTCGGGCGTCGCGTCGCGCCGTTCATGCTTCGAGGTGTTCGCCCGGCGATTGCCGCCGGGACGTGGCTACGGCGTGGTGGCAGGTCCAGGCCGGCTGGCCGGGCTGCTGGCTGACTACCGCTTCGAGGCCGACGATCTGGCCTACCTGGCAGGGCTCGGCCGCTTCAGCGACGGTCTGCTCGATCATCTGGCGACGTTCCGATTCGACGGCGATGCCTGGAGCTACCGCGAAGGCGACTTCTACGTGCCCGGCAGCCCGGTGCTGCGGGTGGATGCCTCGGTCGGCACTGCGCTGCTCGTGGAGACGCTGGTGCTCTCGGTGCTCAACCACGATTGCGCCGTGGCCTCTGCGGCCGCGCGGATGCACGATGTCGCCGAGGGGCGCCACCTCATCGAGATGGGCGGCCGCCGCACGCACGAGCTCGCAGCCGTCGCCGCTGCGCGCGCCGCCTGGCTGGTGGGTTTCGATGCGACGTCCAACCTGCTGGCCGGCGAGCAGTACGGCATCCCGACGGCCGGTACCGCTGCCCACGCCTTCACGCTGGCGCACCACGACGAGGAAGCAGCGTTCGAGGCGCAGATGCGTGCGCACGGCCTCGAGACCACACTGCTGATCGACACCTTCGACCTGAGAACAGGGCTCGAACGGGGTCTCGCCGCGGCGAAGCGTCTCGGCGGGGTGCCGGGCGCCGTGCGCATCGACTCGGGAGATCTCACGGTCGAGGTGCCCCGGGTTCGACAGTGGCTGGATGACGCCGGCGCTGAGTCGACCCGCATCGTGGTGTCGGGCGATCTCGACGAGTACCGCATCGCCGACCTCGCGGACCTGCCGGTGGATGGCTACGGCGTGGGCACCCAACTCGTGGTGGGCTCGGGCCATGCGACTGCTGGCATGGTGTACAAAGCAGTTGCCATCGCCCGGCACTCCGGCACGTTCGAGCCGGTGGTTCCCGTCTACAAGGAATCAGAGGGCAAGGCCACCCGTGGCGGCGTGGTGCGGCCCTACAGGGTGGTGCGCGATGGCGAGGCCAATTCGGAAACTCTCGTCGAGCAGGATCGCCCCGGGCCCACCAACAGCCGGCCGCTGCACGTTCCGCTGCTGCGATCAGGCCACAACGCCTATCCCTACACGCTTGCCCAGGATCGGGTGTTCCACCAGCGCGTCCGCGCCGAGCTGCCCGAATCGATGCGCCGGCTTGACGGCGCCCCGGCTTTTGAGGCCGAAGTCGTCGCCGAATCCAGCGTCGATTAGGTGCCCGGCTGCGGCCTGTGCTGCGGAAGGTGCCGCAGCCTCGTGTCGCTATTCGTGACTACTTGCCCGGCTGCGGCACGAGGCGCAGGTACGGAAGCGGTGATTCCCAGCCGTCTGGGTACTTCTCGGCGGCGGCCTCGTTCGAGACCGCGGGCACGATGATGACGTTCTCGCCCTGCTGCCAGTTGGCCGGCGTGGCGACCTGCTCGGCGGCGGTGAGCTGGCACGAGTCGAGCAGGCGCAGGATCTCGGCGAAGTTGCGTCCGGTGGTCATCGGGTAGGTGAGCGACGCCTTGATCTTCTTGTCCGGGCCGATGATGAACACGGTGCGAGCCGTGGCGTTATCGGCCGCGGTGCGTCCCTGCGATGTGTCGCCCGCGTCGGCGGGAAGCATGTCGTACAGCTTGACCACGTTCAATTCGGGATCGCCGATGAGCGGGTAGTTGGCCTCGTGGCCGGTAGCAGAGGCGATGTCGGCCTTCCAGGCCACGTGGTCGCTCACCCCGTCCACGCTGATGCCGATGATCTTGCAATTGCGAGCGGCGAAGTCACCGGCCAGCGCTGCAACGGCACCCAGCTCGGTGGTGCACACCGGAGTGAAGTCCTTCGGATGGGAGAAGAGCAGTGCCCAGCCGTCGCCGATCCAGTCGTGGAAGCTGATCTCGCCCTCGGTGGTGTCGGCAGTGAAATCGGGAGCGGTGTCATTGAGACGCAGTGCCATGGTCGTACTCCTTGCGATGCGGTAAGTGCGGCGCTGCGCAAGTCGGCGCAGGCCGTGCCGCGGAGGATAGCCGCATTAGACGATAAATCCGACCGGATTAGTCAGGAATTGACTGGTGGTTCAGTCACCTAGCAGCAATCACGGATCGGGGTGCCGTCGGCGTGGTGGTAGTGAACCTTGGCGACTGCGTTGAGCGGACGGTCGCCGGTCGGCGCCCGAGAGGTCTCGAACACCCCGGCGGCAGCGCCCAATTCCAGTGCCCGATCCACGTCCACCACCCGGGGTCCGCTGCGCCGCACATCGGCAATTGCGGCTTCATCGGGACCGATCGTGCGCTCCCGGTCGCCGTCGAGCGACAGCACCGTCGGTCCCCGGAGTTCGATGGTCTCTCCCAGCTCAACGCCGCGGTGATCGATCACCGGCACCGTGCGGTACAGCCCGGGTGCGAGCGCCACGCGCATCGGGCGTCCGCCCGGGCCGCACTCCACCAGCACGCCCGCATCGTCGTCGAACGAGCAGGGTCGCAGCAGGCCCGCGAGCGAACTCAGCCCGATGCTGGCCGGATGGGCGCGCGACACGAGCACCTGCCGCATGCGAACCCCGTCCGCGGGCATGCGATTGCCGACGAAGTCATTGGCCAGCGTGACCGCATCGATCAGTGCAATCTCGGTCCAACCTCGCGCCAGCTCCCCCTCCTGCGATGTGCCCTTGCCCGATGTGCCCTTGCCCGATGTGACAGTGATCAGCTTCGACCGGGGCGCACACGCTTCAGGGTCGACCACGCCGCTCGCCAGCAATCCCGCGGCGGCACCAGCGACGGTGGGCTCGGTGAGGCTGGGGAACACATTGTTCGTGCCCGTGGACATCGGTACGAGCGTCGCATCGGGCCAGACCCCAGCGATCGTGCGGTTGGTGCCGTCACCGCCCAGCGTCACCAGCACGCTGACATCACGGGCTCGCATCGCCTCGACTGCCCGGATCGTGTCGGTGGGCGAGACGGTCGCCCCCACGTCGACGATCTCGATCTCGGCGTCGATGCGCAGGTCGGTGAGCGCCCCGGTGGCGATGCCGAACGGTTCTGCCATGGCCACGATCCGTGTGGCGCCTGCAGTGACGGCGCCGATGACTGCCCGGGCAATCCGGTTGCGCTTGTCCTCAGTAGTGGACACTGCTCCTCGCGCCGCCACCCGGCGAACGTCGCGTCCCGAAACCGGGTTGGCGATGATCCCCACTGTCCCGTCGGGGGAGATGCGGCCACTGCAGGAGGCGCCCTGTCCCGAGTGCTCCGCTCTCGACGCAGATCCGGCCATCGCCCGCCGACGCTAATCAGGGTGACCGCCGCGCGGCGAGCCCAACTGTTGTACTGGGGACATGGCCGGTGGGATTGCGAGCGAGAACCCCCGGCCGCCCGCGCAGCACGCATGGTGGCCCGCTGCGCTGACCATCGCGGGGGCAGATTCGTCTGGCGGGGCCGGTCTCGCGGCCGACCTGCGGGCGTTCGCGGCATGCGGCGTGCACGGGGCCTTTGCGGTCACGCTGGTTTCGGCACAGAACACGGCCGAATTCCGGGACGCACAGCCTGTCGACGCCGAGCTGGTGACCGCCCAGGTTCACGCAGTGCTCGACGACATGCCCATTGCGGCGTCCAAGACAGGCCTGCTGCTCACGGCGGAGATCGTCGCGGCGGTGGCATCTATTGCTGCCCGCTGGCTTCCCCAGTTGGTGGTGGACCCGGTGCTGGTCGACGGGGCCGGCGAGCCCCTGCTCAGCGCCGAGGCAGAGCGATCGGTCGCGACGCGCCTGCTGCCGAACGCCCGAGTCGTGACACCCAACCATCTCGAAGCGGGTCGACTGGTGGGCAGAGACCTCGGCGACGAGATCGAGGCGTGGATCGAAGCGGCCCACGAGCTCGCAGCTACGGGCCCAGAGGCCGTGGTCATCACCGGTGGCCGGCTCCGGATCGGTGAGACTATTACCGATGTCGTCGTCCGGGACGGCAGCGTCCGGCTGCTGTCGGCGCCGCGCATCGACACCCGCAACGTCAGGGGGTCGGGCGATGTCTTCTCGGCAGCCATCTGCGCCGAGCTCGCCGCAGGCACGGACGTGGACTCAGCGATTGATCGTGCCCACGACCTGACGGCACGCGCCATCTCGGCGGGCGCAGATCGCCGTCTCGGCAGCGGCCGCGGACCGGTCGACCCGCTCGCTCTCTGAGCCCAGAGGCTGGGCCGGCCCGCGGGCTCCTGCATACACTTCAAGCGTCGCAGGTGACGTTGATGCGAACGCATCTGGGCAGTGAAGAGGCTGCGGATCTCAGGAGGCCACCGGTGACACGCGAGCGCTGGCAAGCAGAGTTCGAGGCCACCCCGGCGCGCGACGCCGACTTCGAGACGATGAGCGGCCTTGAGCTGGAGCCGCTGTATGCGCCCGACGACGGCGAACCCGGCGCTGATGTCGGCTGGCCGGGCCAGTATCCCTACACGCGCGGCGTGCATGCCAGCGGCTATCGCGGCCGCCTGTGGACGATGCGCATGTTCGCAGGCTTCGGAACGCCCGAAGACACCAACAAGCGCTTCCACGAGATCCTCGAAGCAGGCGGTGGCGGGTTGTCGACTGCGTTCGACATGCCCACGCTCATGGGTCTCGACTCCGATGATGTCATGTCGCTGGGCGAGGTGGGCCGCTGCGGCGTCGCCGTCGATTCGATCGAGGACATGGCGACGCTGTATGACGGCATCGACCTCGAGGCGACCACCACGTCGATGACCATCAACGCACCGGCCGCCACGATCTGGGCGATGTTCGTCGCAAACGCCGAAGAGCACGGCGCGCATCGCAGCAAGCTCGGCGGCACGCTGCAGAACGACATTCTCAAGGAGTATCAAGCTCAGAAGGAATGGGTGTACCCGCCGCGGCCCTCGATGCGCATCGTCGCCGACACCATCGAATTCGCCACTGAGGAGATGCCCCGGTGGAATTCGGTGTCGATCAGCGGCTACCACATCCGCGAGGCGGGCTCGACGGCGGCACAGGAGCTCGCGTTCACCCTGGCCAACGGATTCGCATATGTCGAGGCTGCTGCCCAGCGGGGACTGTCCACTGACGAGTTTGCGCCCCGCCTGAGCTTCTTTTTCAACGCCCACATCGACTTCTTCGAAGAGATCGCCAAATACCGGGCCGCCCGCCGCATCTGGGCAAGATGGATCCGCGACCGCTATGGCGCTCAGAGCGAGCGGTCGATGATGCTGCGCTTTCACACCCAGACAGCCGGGGTCTCGCTCACCGCGCAGCAGCCGGAGATCAACATCGCTCGCACTGCCATCGAAGCGCTCGCCGGAGTGCTCGGAGGCACTCAGAGCTTGCACACCAACTCGATGGACGAGGCGCTGGCGCTGCCGACGGACAAGGCCGCCCGCATCGCGCTGCGGACGCAGCAGATCATCGCCCACGAGACCGGTGCTGCCAATGTCATCGATCCGCTCGGGGGCAGCTGGTTCATCGAGGAGCTCACCGACAAGCTCGAAGCCGAGGCTGAGGAGATGTTCGCTCACATTGACGCGGCCGGTGACGGCTCCATGCTCGAGGGTGCATTCCGCCTGATCGACGAGGGCTGGTACCAGTCCGGGATCGCCGATGCGGCATATGAGTTCGAGAAGAAGGTGAACGCCGGCCGCCGGGTCGTGGTGGGTGCCAGTGCCTTTACTGAGGGCAGCGAAGACGACGAGATCGACTTGCTGAAGATCACCAACGACGACGAGCAGCGCCAGATCAAACGGCTGGCCCAGGTACGGGCCGACCGGAGCCAGGCCGCCGTCGACGAAGCGCTGATGTCGCTCCGTCGGGCCGCGGAGACCGACGCCAATCTCATGCCGCACCTCATCGACACCGTGCGAACCCGGGCCACCGTGGGCGAGGTGACCAACGCCTTGGCCGACGTTTTCGGGCGATACACCGAGCGGCCCTTCATCTGATCGGCATCCGAATTCGCGTGAAGCGCAAGGCTCTGCAGGGGACGCGGATGACCTGTGATTTTGCCGGCTGTGAGAAGTACAGGTTGCGGCGTGGCGTTGGGCTATTGTCCCGTCATTCCTAGCCGGAGGCCCTCAACTTGACCAGACCGCTCGCGCCGGAGACAGCCTGTGCGCGGGGACGGTGGACAGGTGTGCATCGCATCGGCCGATGGGGCTGGATGGCTGTTTTGGCGGTGTTGACGGCAGCGGTGCTCGCGGCCTGCGGCGGCGGTACCGACCAGTCGCAGGTGGAGCGCGAAGTGCAGGATTACTTGCAGAGCGTGGTCGCACCCGCCGAGATCGCCGACATCGACTGCCCCGAGGACGCACCCATCAGGCCGGGATCAACGTTCCTGTGCGACGGCCTCGTCGAGGGAGCGTTCTATGAGGCGCAGGTGACGATCATCGACGAACAGGGCCGGCGCGAGATTCGACCCCGCCAAGCGGTGATGCAGACCAACGCCACCGAGACAGCGCTTGGTGCCGAAGCGGCAGCTGCGTTGGGATTCGGCGTCCAAGCCGATTGCGGCGACGACCAGTACCTGGTGGTTTCGGTCGGCCATACGTTCCTGTGCACGCTCGAGCGTTCCGATACCGGGGCAACACAGGACATCGAGGTCGAGGTTCAGAACGAGATCGGCGCCATCGAGTGGAGGCTGAAGGGCTAGGCCCAGCGCATGCCACGTCACCGTTATGACGCGATGGGCAACCTGCGCCCGCTGCGCCAGCGCCAGCCGGGTCTGTGGTGGACCGCAGTCCTTGTCGTTGCTGCGATGCTGCTGACTGGTTTCGCTGCGATCACTTCTGTGCTCTAGTCACCTGCGCGCATCGACAGACGCGCCGTCAGGCGCGCACATCGACGACGGTGCGCCCTTGCACTTCACCCGCGAGGATCTTCGGCCCCAGTTCGGCCAGATCGCCGAGACCCACCGTTGTGGCCATCGATGCCAGCAGATCCCGATCGACCAGCTCGTCCAGCCGTTGCCATGCCGCAGCGCGCGGCTCGTAGGGGCACATCACCGAATCGATGCCGAGCAGGTTCACGCCGCGCAGCAGGAACGGGATGACGGTGGTATCGAGCCCGTTGCCCCCGGCGAGGCCGCATGCTGCCACGCTCGACCCGTATGACATCTGGGTCAGTGCGTTCGCCAGCGTGGTCCCCCCGACGGCGTCCACGCAGCCGCCGAATCGTTCGCTGCCGAGCGGCCGCCCCGGCGGCTCAGACAGCTCCGCTCGGTCGATGATCTCCGAAGCGCCGAGGTTGCGCAGGTAGTCGGCGGTCTGCGGCCTGCCAGTGGAGGCAGCGACCTCGTGACCAGCCGCTGACAGCAGGTGCACTGCCACGCTGCCGACCCCACCAGCCGCGCCGGTCACGAGCACTGGGCCCGAGCCAATGCCGTGCTCCTCCAGCGCTTGGGCGGCCAGCATCGAGGTGAACCCGGCCGTGCCGATCGTCATCGCGTCGAACGTGGACACCCCGTCGGGCAGCCGCACCAGCCAGTCGCCGCTGACGCGTGCCCGCTCCGCGTAACCGCCCCAGTGGGTCTCGCCGACTCGCCACCCGGTCAGCACGACCCGATCTCCTGGAGCGAAGCGGCTGTCGTCGGATGACTCGACGACGCCTGCGAAGTCGATGCCTCCCACGTGCGGGTACGTGCGGACAAGGCGCCCGATCCCGCCCAGGATCATCCCGTCCTTGTAGTTGAGCGTGCTGTACTCCACGGCCACGGTGACATTGCCGTCCGGCAGCTGGCTGTCGTCGATGTCGGCCAGCTCGGCCGAGACGGCCCTCGACCCATCTGGACAGTCCTGTTCGTGCAGCATCAATGCGCGGAAGGCCATGAAGATCCCCTTTGTTGCGGGCTGCCTTCGACCTGAGAGGTCCAGCGAGCGCGCGGGACACTACCGCCAGGCTGCCCCGGGCTGCCCACGGACCCGCAGGGTGCCGTCAGTAGGCTGCCGATATGGCCCTGAGCGACCCGATGGCTCCCGCTGACGCAGTGCGCGAATCGATGATGGAGACGCGGCGCGAGACCTTCGACGTCACGCCGGCCGCACTCGAGAAGGTGGTCGAATTGCGAAACAGCGAAGTCGACGGCGACCAGCTGGCGCTTCGCATCGAGGTGACCGGCGCCCAAGGCGTCGACTACACCTACGACCTTGCCTTCGAGCTGCTGGCCGAAGCCGACGCCTCCGACGTGCCGTTCGCAGTCGGGGGCGGCCTGACGGTGCTGATTCCCGATCGCGATGTGCCCAAGCTCGACGGCGCTTCGTTGGATCTGCCGTCCAACCCGAACCAGCCGGGCCTGGTGCTGCGCAACCCGAACCGTCCCGACCTCGGCCCCAACGCCCAGCTCGACCTCGATGGGACGGTGGAGGACAACGTCCGCGAGGTGCTCACCAAGCGGATCAACCCCTCGATTGCCGCGCACGGTGGGTTCGCCGAGCTGGTGTCGGTGGAGGGCGACACGGTTGTCGTCAAGCTGGGCGGTGGCTGCCAGGGCTGCGGCATGGCCAATGCCACGGTCACGGCCGGCATCGAGCGCACGCTGCGAGAGCTGATTCCCGAAGTCGAGCGGGTCGTCGACCTCACCGACCACGCCTCGGGCGAGAACCCCTACTTCACCTAGCGGCTGAGCCGAACGGCGACGCCGTCGCCCGAGTGTCGGAGGTTGTGGCAGTGGGCGTGATCTTCACCGATCAGGGAGAGATCGAAGCGCCCGCGCGGGCGCTGATCATCGTGGCCCATCCCGATGACATCGACTTCGGCATGGCGGGAACCGTTGCCGCGCTGACCTCAGCCGGATGCCACGTGGCGTACTGCCTGGCGACAAGCGGGGAGGCTGGCGACGACGACATGTCCCACACGCCCGAAGAGCTGGCGGCGATGCGGCAGGCCGAGCAGACCGCGGCGGCAGCGAACGTGGGTGTGAGCGAGCTGCACTGGCTCGGCCATCCCGACGGCATGGTCGTGGCCGATCTCGGCCTGCGGCGTGACATCGCGCGGGTGATCCGGATCGTCCGTCCCGATGCTGTGCTGTGCCAGACCACGATCCCCAACTGGGACCACATCTACATCTCCCACCCGGACCACCTGGCGACTGCCACTGCTGCGCTGGCCGCCGTGTACCCCGATTCGCGCAATCCGCGTGCGTTCCCGGAACTGCTCGACGAGGGCCACAAGCCACACAACGTCAGCGAGATCTGGCTGATCGGCACAGAGCCGAATCGATACATCGACATCACCGACACCTTCGAGAACAAGGTCGCAGCACTGCGCGAGCACCGCAGCCAGACCGAGCACATGGAAGACCTTGACGGCCGGTTGCGCGAGTGGTCCAGCGAGACGGCCCGCGCCGGCGGATTGCCGGAGGGCCGGCTCGCCGAGGCATTCCGCGTCGTCGCCGCCGGCTGACTCAACACCCGAGGGCGCATCCTCGTAGGCTCCTGCGCTGGCTGGGGTGAGCCAGGCGGCCGTACGTGCCGACGGCATCGGAACCTGGCTGAGGATTCGTATCGGGGAGAGACGACATGGCGGAACGAGGGATCATCGGGTACGGCACCTACGTGCCCTACTGGCGGCTCGACCGGTCGAGAATCACAGCGGCCATGGGTGCCGGCGGCGGCCGCGGTCACCGTGCCGTGGCCAGCTACGACGAGGACACCACCACGCTGGGCGTCGAGGCGGCGCGCAACTGCCTGCGGGGCGGCAGCGGCGACGCCTCTGTCGACCGCGTGATCTTCTCGACTTCGAATCCGGCCTACCTCGACAAGACCAACGCCACTGCCATCCACGCGGCGCTCAACCTGCCGTCTTCGGTGACGGCTCTCGATCTCAACGGCGCCCCCCGTTCGATTGAGGCCGCCCTAGGGCTGGCGCTGAACGCCCCAGGTGACAACTTGATGGTCCTGTCCGATATTCGCACCGGTCGGCCGACCAGCGGCGACGAAGCCAGCGGCGGTGACGGCGCGGCCGCGTTTCTGATCGGTGATGGAAGCTCGTCGCCGATCATTGCTCACGAACTCGGCTCGGCGACTGAAGTCGCTGAATTCCTCGATCGCTACCGACAACCCGGTGACGACTTCTCGCGCGTGTGGGAAGAACGCTTCGGCGAGCAGGCCTACCTGCCGCTTGCGCAGCGCGCCGTCGAACGTGCCCTGGCCGCTGCTGAGCTCACCATCGACGACATCGACGGTGTCTCGGTGACCGGCATGCACGCTCGGGCGGCGCGAGGCGTGTCGCGACTGGCCGGCGACAAGCTGGTGAACGACCTCACGGCCCAGATCGGCAACGCCGGCGGGGCACAGACGGGCCTGGTGGTGGCATCGATCCTTGACGACGCTGAGCCCAACCAGAACTACCTCATCATCCGGCTGGCAGACGGCGCTACTGCAACGGTGATGCACACCACCGATGCCATCGCCGACTACGAGCCGTTCCGCACCGTTGGGTCCCAGATTGAGGGCGGCAACGACGCGCTCGACTACAACCAGTATCTGACGTGGCGCGGATTCCTGGATCGTGAGCCCCCCCGGCGTCCCGACCCCGAACGGCCTGGCGCGCCCCCCGCATTCCGATCAGAGGACTAGAAGTACGCCCTGATCGGCTCGCGTGACCGCAGCTCGGGCGCCATCCACATGCCCCCCATGCGAGTGTCCATGGAGGGCGGCGCCGTCGACGACATGGAGCCGGTCCGCATGGCTGACATTCCGGCCACCATCGCAACGTTCACCGTGGACCGGCTGGCGTTCTCGCTGTCGCCGCCCATGGTGGCCGTGGTCATCGACTACGACGGCGGTGGGCGCTTCCAGGCCGAGATGACCGATGTCGATCCCGATGAGGTGCGCATCGGCGACCGCGTCGAGATGACCTTCCGTCGGTTGTACACAGCCGAGGGAATCCACAACTACTTCTGGAAGGCTCGCCCGGCTGCGGCTTGACGCAGCACGAACTGGCTGCCAGCGGCCATAATGTCAAGTACCCACAACTCACCACAAGGCAGGCACACATGAGTTCACATGGCATTCGCGACAAGGTCGCGATCGTCGGGATGGGTTGCACCCAGTTCGGCGAGCACTGGGATCGCAGCGTCGATGACATGCTCACCGACGCCGCGCACGATGCGTACGCATCCGCTGGCGTCACCCAAGACGACATCGACGCCTTCTGGCTCGGCACGATGGGCTCGGGCGTCTCCGGCCTGACGCTGTCGAAGCCGCTGCAGCTCGACTACAAGCCGGTCACCCGGCTCGAGAACATGTGCGCCACCGGCTCTGAGGCATTCCGCAACGCTGCTTACGCAGTGGCTTCGGGCGCCTATGACATGGTCATGGCGATCGGCGTGGAGAAGCTGAAGGACTCCGGCTACTCGGGTCTGACAGGCGCCCGCCCGCCCAGCGACGGCACAGATTCCACCATCACTGCACCGGCCACATTCAGCCTGCTGGCACCGGCCTACGCCCACAAGTACGGGCTCGACGAGGACACCATGAAGGAAGTCCTCACCCGGATCGCCTGGAAGAACCACCGCAACGGTTCGCTGAATCCCCGAGCGCAGTTCCGCAAGGAAGTCGCCAAGGAGACCATCGCCGGCTCGCCGCTGATCGCTGGTCCGCTGGGCATCTTCGACTGCTCGGGCGTCAGCGACGGCTCGGCGGCTGCAGTCCTGGTACGGGCCGAGGACGCCCACAAGTACTGCGACAACCCGCTGTACATCAAGGCCCTCAGCTTTGCGTCCGGTCCTGCGACCGGCGCGCTCGACAGCACCTACGACTACACGACCTTCCGTGAGGTCGTAGCGTCCGCGACCGAGGCCTACAAGCAGGCTGGCATCACCGACCCGCGCTCGCAGATCGCGATGGCCGAGGTGCACGACTGCTTCACGCCCACCGAGCTGGTCCTCATGGAGGACCTCGGATTTGCCGAGCGTGGCTTGGGCTGGAAGGAAGCCATGGCCGGCACGTTCGACCTCGACGGCGACCTCCCGGTCAATCCCGACGGCGGTCTGAAGAGCTTCGGCCACCCGATCGGTGCATCCGGCCTGCGGATGCTCTTCGAGTGCTGGTTGCAGCTGCGCGGTCAAGCCCCGCCTGAGCGGCAGATCCCCTCGGTGACCGAGCAGGGCAAGACGCTGGGGCTCACGCACAACCTGGGCGGGCAGCCTGGGGCGGCGGTGAGCTTCGTCTCGGTTGTTGGTTCCGAGCTGGGCTGACCCTCGCTGTATCTGATGCCCGCAGCATTGCTGCGGCGCAGGAACAATCCAACGCTTGACGGCCCGGGGCATCGGCTCCGGGCCGTTGCGCGCCAGCTAGGCGGTGATGCGAGCGAGGGTCTTGGTGACTGCGGCCGCAATGCCCTTGGCGTCTAGGCCGAGTTCGGCGTGCAGTTCTTGGGCGGTGCCGTGGGGGAGGTAGGCGTCGGGGGTGCCTAGTTGGGTGATGCGTGGGATGGTCGGGGTGTCGAGCTGTTGGAGGGCGTCGTTGACGAGGCTGCCGAAGCCGCCCACGCGCACACCGTCCTCTGCGGTCACCACCAGCGGGTGCGCCGCGGCGTCCAGCAGCATGGCGCGGTCGAGCGGCTTGAGGATCCGTGGGTCCCACAGCGAGACTTCTACGCCTTCGGCACTCAGCAATTCGGCGGCTTCGATCGCTGCGCCGAACGTCTGGCCGGCGGCCAGGATGCATGCGTCTGGGCCTGAACGGTGTTGGCGGGCCTGCGCGCGTATGTCGCTCGTCACGGCATCTGGTTGCCGGACCGTCCCGCTTACTGGGCCTTTGCCGCGGGGCCATCGGATTGCTACGGGGCCGTCGGTGATCTCGAGGGCTTGGGCGAACGCTGCCGGCAGCTCGTCGGGTCCCGATGGGGCGAACAGGGTCATGCCGGGGACGCGCGTGAACATGGCAATGTCGTACAGGCCGTGGTGGGATGCGCCGTCGGGGCCGGTGATGCCGGCGCGGTCCACGCACAGGATGACCGGCAGGCGGTGCAGGCCGATGTCATAGAGCGCCTGATCGAAGGCCCGTGCCAGGAATGTCGAGTACACCGCCACGACCGGTCGGAGACCGGCGCGTGCCATGCCGGCAGCCGATGTGAGTGCATGCTGCTCGGCGATGCCCACGTCATAGAAACGATCGGGAAACTCTCGCTGGAAGGGCAGCAACCCGGTGGAGCCGGGCATGGCGGCCGTAATCGCGACGATGTCGCGGTCGCGTCGTGCTGCCGCGATGAGCGTCTCGGTGAAAACGGCCGTGTAGTCGCGCTCCTGAGGCACGGTCTGCTGAGCTTGGCGTGCCGGTTCATCGGGCACCGTCGGAGCAAGTAACGGCTGGTCGGTGCTGAGCGCTGGGGCACTGCCCGTGGCAGGGTCGAAGAGGCCGATGTCGTGCAGGTGTTTCTCGGTGTCGTGCTCGGCAGGGGCGTAGCCGCGCCCCTTCTGCGTCACGACATGAACGACAATGGGACCGCCGGCGTAGGCGGCAGCGTCGCGGAATGCCGATTCCATGGCCGAGATGTCGTGCCCGTCGACCGGGCCGACATAGCGCACGCCGAGCGTCTCGAAGAACGCCGGCGGCTCCCACATTTCGCGCATCGCGGCGGCAGCGCTGTCCAGGCCCCGGCGCACGCCGTCGCCCAGCGGCACACGCTCGAGCAGGTGATCCACCGCTCGGCGGCCCTGCACGTAGTGGGGCGACTGTCTCAATCGCGACATCACTGTGGACAGCCGGCTGACGGTCGGGGCGTAGGAGCGACCGTTGTCGTTGAGCACGATCAATGCCCGCTGGGCGTAATGGCCGAGGTTGTTCAGTGCCTCGAAGGCCATCCCGCCGGTCATGGAGCCGTCGCCGATGACTGCGACGACTCGTCGGTGCTCGTGACCGGTGAGCTGGAATCCGGCGGCGAGCCCAGATGCCCAGCTCAGCGAGGTGGAAGCGTGGCTGTTCTCGACGACGTCATGGGGCGACTCGGATGTGCTCGGGTACCCCGACAGGCCATGCCGCTGGCGCAGTTTCTCGAAGCCATCCCTCCGACCGGTGATGAGCTTGTGCACGTAGGCCTGGTGGCCGGTGTCCCAGATGATGACGTCGCGTGGCGATTCGAACACCCGGTGCAGCGCAACGCTGAGCTCGACTGCGCCGAGGTTCGAACCGAGATGTCCGCCGGTCTGCGAGACAGCCTGCACCACGAAGTCCCTGATCTCCGCGCAAAGCTCATCGAGCTGAGATGGGCTGAGTGCTCGCAGGTCAGCCGGGCTGGTGAGCTTGGCGAGGTGCATTCGCGGCCCAAGGGTACTCAGCTTCCGGCGGGCACTTCGGCGGGCACCTTGCTGCGGTTACGACGGCCGCCGAGCGCCAGCGCTGGGGCTCCGGTCAGGCTCACCAGCAGCGTCAGCGCATATACCAAAAGGCCCAGCAGCACGGCTTCGCCCTCATTGACACCATGGGCATCGAGGAACAGCACGAGCGCCCCCTCACGCACTCCGAGACCGCCGATGGCACTCAGATTCTGAACGATCAACACCATGGGCGCGAAGGCCAACCAAGCTCGAAGACCTGGATTCACACCGATTGCGGCCCCCGCCAAAGCCGTCGCTACTACGAGCAGGAATTGATACGCCAATCCGACTGTGAGCAATCGGCCGGCGGCCCCCGGATGTCGCCGGAACACGCTCAGACCCGTGTGCACCGCGCCGAGCGCTTCCCTGATGCGGGTACCGCCCGCAAGCCGGCCAAGTCCGCGGGGATGTTCTGCCACCCAGACGATGAGTGCGAGCACCACCAGCGTCCCCAGCGCTAGCCCGCCGGCGATCTGGCCTCCGGAGTGTCTCAGCAGGCTCGGCTGCGAGATCAGCGCCGCCAAGGTGAGCAGTGGCAGGACGACCCAGCCCGTCAGGCGTTCGATGATGACCGTGGCGAAGGCGTTGGCCTGACTGCCGCAGATGCGAGCCAGCCGGTTGACGCGCAGCACGTCGCCCCCGATGGTGGTGGGCAGGAAGTTCCCGACGAACAGCGCGGCGAGATAGATGGACAGCGTCGAGCGCCCCGACACCCGGACGTCGAGCGTGTCGGCCACCTGCCACCAGCGCACTGCGGCCATGACGAACGCTGCCGCGATGACGAGGGCGGCACCAGTCAGCCACGCAGCTGCAGCGCTCTTGGATCCGACGTCGAGCGCCGACAGTTCATCGCGGCTGATGATGATGAGCAGGGCCAAGAGACCTGCGCTCGCGCCAACGCGCAACGCCGTGACGAGGCCGTGCGGGATGCGCGCCCGCCGCTGCGATGGCGGAACTGGTGCTGTGGCGCCGCGCATCGCCGTCAGTCTGCCGAGCGGGAGTCACGCTCAGGCTGCCCTCCGCAGCGCTCGCCCAGCGCGTCGCCCTTGGGGGTACGGCGACGCACATCGGTTCCGAAGCGTTTCACGTGGCTTCGCACAATAGTGTGGCGACGGCGCGACCCACATACGGTCGTGCCGCGGATGCAAAACGTCTCCGCGCCGAATTCTGAGATTCTTGGCAGCTTCATGACACGCACACCCGACACGACGGCCGCAGCAGAGATCACAGCAGAGCCGCTCGTTGACTTCGATGTCGTCGATGCGACCTTGCGGGTGGCACTGGACGCGGGCGGCGAGTGGGCAGAGCTGTTCGCCGAGGACCGGGAATCGGCCAGCGTGGTCTTTGACGAAGGCCGGGTGGAGGAGATGAACTCGGGCCGCGACCGCGGTGTGGGCATCCGGGTCACTGCAGGTGAAGTCACGGGCTACGCGCACACGTCGGACTTGAGCGCTCACGGTTTGGCAGATGCCGCTCGTACCGCTGCCGCGGTGGCGACACGTCAGTCGCAGGGCGGCACGGTGGACATGACGTCGCTCGGGGGGGTCGCTCTCGCTGAGCCACGGGTCGCTGTGCTGCCAGCATCCATCGGCGCCGAACGCAAGGTGGCGCTGCTGCGTGCCGCAGATGATGCCGCCCGGTCCACCCACAAGGCCATCACCCAGGTGACTGCCCGCTATGGCGAGAGTCGCCGCCGGATCATGGTGGCCAACACGCATGGTGTCTGCGCGGCCGATGACCAGGTGCGGACGCTGTTTTCGGTGGGATGCGTCGCGAGCGGCGACGGCGGCTTGCAGACCGGCCGCGAGACCGTCGGGTACACGGTGGGCTGGGAGCTGTTCGACGACCACGACCCTGCTGAGCTCGCCGAGCGTGCCGCGCAGCGTGCCGTCACGAAGCTCGCGGCCCGTCCTGCGCCGAGCGGCGAGGTGCCCGTGGTGATCGCCCGCGGCGGGGGCGGAGTCCTGTTCCATGAGGCATGCGGGCATGGGCTTGAAGCTGATCTGGTGCGCAAGGGTGCGTCAGTGTTCGCCGGCCGGGTTGGCTCGCAGGTGGCGGCCAGCGGGGTGACGCTGGTCGATGACGGCACGATGGGGCCTGAGTGGGGTGCGCTGGCCATCGACGACGAAGGCCACCCCACTCAGCGCAACGAGCTGATCAGCGACGGCGTCCTCACCGACTACATGTGGGATTGGCTGCGCAGTCGAGATGACGGTCGGGTGCCGTCGGGCAATGGTCGGCGTCAGAGCTACACGCATCTGCCAATGGTCCGGATGACCAACACGTTCGTCACCAACGGCAACATCGACCCGGCCGACATCATCGCTGACACGCCGTGGGGTGTGTATGTGGCGCATCTCGGCGGCGGTCAGGTCAACACCGCCACCGGCGACTTCGTGTTCGGCATGACCGAGTCGTACCTCATCGAGGACGGCGTGATAACTGAACCGCTTCGGGAGGGAAACCTGATCGGCAACGGTCCCCAAGTGCTGCTCGACATCGACGCCCTCGGGAATGACTTCGCCATGGGGAGTCCTGGCACGTGCGGCAAAGATGGCCAAGGCGTGCCCGTCGGCGACGGCCAGCCCACGCTGCGCGTACGGGCACTCACGGTCGGAGGAACCGCCGCGTGAGCGGCGGGGTGTGGCTGCGCGTGAGCGGCGGGGTGTGATCTCGCATGAACGGACGGCGCCAGTACGACACTGACGAATTGGCCCAGCTCGCGCAGCAGGTGTGCGAGCAGGCCCAGCGGACCGAGCAGATCGAGGTCTGCGTGTCGACGGGGCGCTCAACCACGGTGCGCGCGTACAACGGGGATGTCGAGTCGCTGCGCTCTGGCCACAGCGCGGCCATCGGCGTGCGCGTGGTTGAAGACGGCCGCCAAGGCTTCGCATCGGCCGGCTCGCTGGACGCCGACGTCGTAGCCGACACGCTCGCCGCCGCTCGGAGCAACGTGAGATTCGGCGAGCCTGATCCCCACCAGGGACTTGCCGAACCCGACGACGTGGCCCCGCCGGGCTTGGATCTCAGCGACCCGGCAGTGCTCGGCGTGTCCGATGCCGACAAGATCGCGGTGGCCATCGACCTCGAACGCCGTTGCCTGGCAGCGGATCCCCGCATCTCGGGCGTGCGCGTCGCGGCCTGGAGCGACGGGTGGTCGCAGTCCGCGCTCGCGTCGAGCACCGGCATCTGCGTGCAGTCCGAGCACGGGAGCTGCTCGGTCGGTGCTCAACCGCTGGCCACCGATGGCGACGAAACGCAAATCGGC
Source organism: Candidatus Poriferisodalis multihospitum (assembly GCF_028283155.1). Taxonomy (NCBI): domain Bacteria; kingdom Bacillati; phylum Actinomycetota; class Acidimicrobiia; order Acidimicrobiales; family Candidatus Poriferisodalaceae; genus Candidatus Poriferisodalis; species Candidatus Poriferisodalis multihospitum. The sequence goes on from NZ_JAPYOK010000068.1 coordinate 50,551, forward strand.
TACGCCGGCGACGCCGCATGGCGGCCCGATGAGCTTGACATCGACCGTGTGGTCACAGAGTCGACATCGCAGGCCACCGGTCAGCTCGGCGCGACGAAGCCGCCGAGCGAGCGTGTCACCGTCGTGCTGGCCCCCCCGGTCGCTGCAGCGTTCATCGGGGTAGTCGCGAGCGTGCTCGCCGCTGACAGCGTGCTCAAGGGTCGCTCGCCGTTCGCTGATCGTGTCGGCGAGCAGATTGCCGACGAGCGGCTCCACCTCGTCGACGATCCCACTGACCCGACGACGCTCGGGGCCGCGAACTTCGACGGTGAGGGGCTTGCAGCACGCCGCAACGCGCTGATCTCAGCCGGTGTGCTGAGTGGTTTCCTGCACAACGCGTACACAGCGCGCCGATCAGACACCGCGTCCACAGGCTCGGCAGTGCGCGGCACGCGGTCCATTCCTGGCGTCGGCACCCACGCACCCGTCGTCGCCACCGGCGACATCGCCGCTGGCGACCTGCACGCCTCGGTCGGTGACGGTGTGTTGGTACGCGGCGTCAGCGGCCTGCACAGCGGCGTCAACCCCACCAGCGGAGACTTCTCGGTGGGAGCTTGGGGACACCGGATCGCGGGCGGCCAGCTCGCTGAACCGTTCCGTGAGGCGACGATCGCCTCCACCCTGCAACGGATGCTGCTCGGGATCTGCGGCGTCGGCGCGACCGCCGAGCCACTTGCCGGGGGGATGTCAATGCCGCCGCTGGTTGTTGCCGACATAGCGCTCTCGGGGGTGTGAGCGATGCCGCGCCCGCCCGCACCAGCAGCCGTCGAACGGCATCCGCACTTGGCCGACAGCTGCCCGGCGGGCTGGGTGCGTGTTGACTTCCACACTCACACCATGTGGTCCGGTGACTCGACGACGACACCCGAAGAATTTGCGCAGTGCCTGTCCGAATGCGGCATCGACGTGGTGTGCATCACCGACCACAACGCGGTGCGAGGTGCCCAGCAACTGCAAGGCGAGCTGGATGCCCGCGTCGTGATCGGCGAGGAGATGAAGACTCACGCCGGAGAGATCATCGGGTTGTTCCTGGCCGAACGCGTGCCGCAGGGCCTGGCACCGGTCGCGGCCGCACAGGCAGTGAAGTCTCAGGGCGGACTCGTCTACATCCCGCACCCGTTCGACCCGCTCCGCAACAACCTGCGTCACGACGTGCTCGACGAGCTGGTCGGCGAGGGCCTGGTCGATGGCATTGAGGTGCTCAACGCAAAGACGAGCCTGTCCAGCCTCAACTCGCGGGCATCCCGATACGCCAGTGAGCACGGCTTGGCGCCGGGCGCGGGCAGCGACGCTCATGTCGCCGAGGCACTCGGGGGCGCATATCTGGAGATGCCCGACTTCCGCGACGACGATCCCGCCGGCTTTCTGGCATCGATGCGTCAGGGTTGGGCCGTCGGCCATCACTACGACCCACCCCGTCGCTGGAAGCCGCGCATCGTTCCTTCGGTGGGGAGCGGCGACTAGGGGCTGCAGTGCCGGACCCGGCCGTCGCGATCCTGCTTGGCCTGCTGCAGGGACTGACGGAGTTCTTCCCAATCTCGTCGAGTGCCCACCTCGAAGTGGTGCCCTGGCTGGCCGGCTGGGATCTCTTCGACGGCGACAGTGAGCTGGAAAACGCCTTCGATGTCGCCGTGCACGTCGGCACGCTGGCCGGAGCAGCCTTGTTCCTGCGTGCCGACATCGCCCGCTACGCCGCGGCACTCTGGCGCGGCATCCGCGGGCGTGCCGAGCGCGACACCTTGGCCGCAGTGAGCTTGGCGTTGTCGGCGGTCCCCGCAGCCGTGGTAGGCGTCGCCCTGGAAGACCGGCTGCTCGACCTCGCCGAGCAGCCGCTGCTGATCGCAGCGCTGCTGGCCGTCTTCGGCTGGCTGCTGTGGCGGTCCGATGTTGCGGCGCACCGACGGGGCGCGCAGCGGCCTCAAGACTCCTACCGGGTACGGGACGCCCTCGGCATGGGCCTCGCGCAAGCGACAGCGCTGCTCCCGGGCGTCAGCCGATCGGGAGTGACCATCACGGCAGGTCGGTGGCTTGGCTTCGACCGAGCCGCAGTGGCGCGGCTGGCCTTTCTCATGAGCCTGCCGCTCATCGCCGGGGCAGGCGTGTATCGCTTCGCGACGCTCGGCGATGCTGCGCCGACCAGTACAGAGCTGTGGCTGTTCATCGTGGGGGGCCTAGCTGCGGCGGTGTCGTCGTGGGCAGGCGTTGCCGCCATGGTGTGGTTGCTGGATCGGACCGGTCGCCGCCCGCAGCGCAGCCCGTTCGCGCTGTTCGCCGGCTACCGGCTAGCACTCGCAGCCGCTGTGGCCGTAGTGGCTGTCAGCGGTCTGCGCTGACCACCACGGGTACCACGACGCCCGTGGCGCTGGCCCGTGCCACCGCGTCGAGGTGGACCGGCTCAATCTCGACAAGCCACCGATCCCGGGATGCGGCGAGGACAAATGCCGGCACGCGAGCTGCATCGGCATCGCCCGCGTCGGGATCGAACGGATCGAGATCAGCGAACAGCATGAGCTCGACGGGGGTGCCGGGCTTCACATCGGGGGCATGCGGCACGACGCTGATGCCTATGCCGCGGCGTCCTGGGCTCACTCCTGATGCGGGGTGGAAGTCGAGCTCGGTCAGCAAGGCGCCCTGCGGGACGGCCCGGGTCAGCTCGCCGAGACCGAACGCACTCGTGAGCGCCCCGGCAGGCACGAGATGAGCTGGTACGTCGACGAGATCGACATGCTCGGTCGGCGAGCTACCCACTGCCAGCGAGGTCTGCGCGGCCAGCACTCGCACCGACGTTCCCCAGGCGGCTGCTGCCGAACGCGCGCGGCCGGCCGTCCCTGCGACCAGCAAGAGCGCCACGAGCGCGACCACGCCGACCGCGGCCCAGTGCACTGTGTTGGGGCGACGTCTCCACATGTCGCTGAGCTGTGAGATGAACGTCATGAGAGCCTCCGTCGCGAAGCCATGGCAGCGGCTGGGCCGCTGCGGGCTTGTCTCGATGCTGGAGGCGTCAGCCTGACGCCGAGGCGGCCCCGACGGTTGAACTCGACGAGTCTTTCGACGCTTTCGACGAGTTGCTGTCCGAAGAGGCCGATTCTTTGCTTGCAGAATCGCTGGTGGTGCTTGAGTTCGATGAGTCCGACGAGTCATTGCCAGGAGCCTTCGACGTGCTCCGGCCCTCGGACCTGCTGTCGTTCCGGTAGAAGCCGCTGCCCTTGAAGCTGATCCCGACGTTGGAGAACACCTTGCGGACCTCACCGCTGCACACCGGCACTGCTCCGTTGGTCTCGGCCCCGTTGAGCGCTGCCATGTTGTCAGGCAGTACGGCTGCTGGCAGCGGGCAGACGGTGATGGGGTCGTCGGAAAAGCTCTGGTAACGCTCGAACATCCGCCCGCAGACGGTGCAGCGATACTCGTAGGTCGGCATGAAGTCCCGTCCGGTGTCCCTTGGGGCCAGTCGCTCTGGTCACCGCAGTACCCGAGCCGCCGAGCAGTGTAGCCTTGGGCTGAAGCGGGCAGCCTCGAATTCCCGACTGCCGTCAACAGTCCACCCAGCCTCTAGGTTCTGGCAGCGTGCTCGCCTCGGACTTGGCAGACCGGTACGGCATCGACAGAGCGGTGGCCGAGACGCTGGTGGCATACGGCTTCGAGCCCGAAACGTTCGACGGCCTGCGCAACCGGCTGACCGCTCGACAGGCGTCAACACCGGGCCGCACCGATGCCAACTGGGTGAGCGGGAGCATTGAACCCCCGCAGCAGGGTGACCTGGTGCCGCTGCCCCCGTCGGGCTCCATTGAACGCCAGCAGCTCGCTCGCGCCGGTCGCGAAGCGATCAGCAGCGGGCAGGTGGGCGTCTTGCTCTTGGCCGGGGGCATGGCCACTCGCTTCGGGGGCGGGGTGAAAGCGCTGGCCGAGGTACTCCCAGGCCTGACGTTTGCGGCCGCAAAGCTGGCCAACCTGTGCCACGTCGCCGGTCAGCTGGGGTGCTCCGTTCCCTTGTGGCTGATGACCAGCTTCCAGTCCGATGGCGTGCTGCGCGACTGGGCAGCCGCGGCGGCGACGCCCGACGTTCCCATCGACATCGCCCCTCAGGGCGTCTCGATGCGACTCACACCCGCCGGTGGCGTGTTTCGAGATGCCTGCGGCGCTGTCTCACTGCACGCACCAGGGCATGGGGACGCTCCATGGGCGCTGCAGCGGAGCGGCGACCTGAGCCGGTTCGCACAAGGCGGCGGGCGCTGCCTCTTCGTCACCAACGTCGACAACGCTGCGGCAACACTGGATCCTGCGGTGATCGGAGCGCACCTTGCCGGGGCGAGACCGCTCACCTGCGAAGTCGTCCGGGGCGACGCTTCGGGAGGCTCGCCGTGGCGTGTGGACGGGCGGCTGCAGATCGTGGAGTCGTTTCGACTGCCACCCGGCGTTGACCCGCTGGCGCCTGGCGCGGTGAATACGAACTCCCTCGTCGCCGACGTAGAGGTGTTCGCGGCCAGCTGGCCGCTCACCTGGTTCGAGGTGCACAAGCAGGTCGATGGCGCCGAGGTGGTGCAGTTCGAGCGGCTGATCGGCGAGCTGTCGGCGTTCGCGGAAACGGCATTGCTGCTGGTCGAGCGCGATGGGCCCGACGGCCGCTTCCAGCCCGTCAAGGATCCAGCAGAACTCCAGGCGCGCCGACCCGAGATCACTCGGATCCTCTCCGGACGAGGCATCGAGATCGCCGACTGAGGTACACCCGCATCGAGATCGCCGTGCCCAGTACATTGCGTCCGATGTTGCCCTTGGAATCCGTGCGCGAATTCGTGCTCGACCGATGCCCCGCGCGAGCGCCGCAATCGGTGCCTGTTGCCGACGCACTGGGCTTGGTAACTGCCAGCGAGATCATCTCGTCTGAAGCCATCCCGCAATTCGCCAACACGGCTATGGACGGATTCGCTGTCCGGTCTGCCGACGTGGCCGATGCGCCGTGCGAACTGCGGGTCGTCGAGACGATTGCCGCGGGACATGCCCCTCAGGTGACGGTGGGGCCGGGCGAGGCCAGCCGCATCATGACGGGCGCGATCATCCCGCCGGGCGCCGATGCGGTGGTCATGGTGGAACGGACCAGCCTCGTGACTCCGAGCAGCACAGCGAATCCGAACAGCACGGCGGCCGACGGGTCCGCTTCCGGAAACGGTGCAGCCGAGACCGTGCGCGTCGAGGTGAGCGTTCCGCCGGGCAACCATGTGCGGCCCGTCGGCGACGACCTGCATGCCGGAACCCATGTGTTCGCCGCCGGCACGGAACTCACTGCGGGACATCTCGGCGTGCTGTGCAGCCTCGGGATGACCGAAGTGGAGGTCTTCCCGCGGCTGCGGGTCGGCGTGCTGTCGACAGGCGATGAGCTCGTCGACGACGGCAGCCCGCTGCGGCCCGGTCAGATCCGCGATTCGAACCGTCGAACCCTGCTGGCATTGGCGCAACGGGTCGATGTGGTCCCGGTCGATCTGGGACTAGCTCCCGACGATCCCGACGAGATCGAAACTGCGATCACTACAGGTGTGCAGACATGCGATGTCATCGTCACCTCCGGCGGCGTCAGCATGGGCGACTTCGACTATGTCAAGGCCGTGCTCGACCGCGTCGGCGACATGCGTTGGATGCAGGTGGCCATCAAGCCTGCGAAACCGCTGGCGTTCGGCACGGTGGGCGATGTGCCGGTATTCGGCCTGCCGGGAAATCCCGTCTCGTCCATGGTGTCGTTCGAACTCTTCGCCCGGCCGGGCCTGCGCTCGATGATGGGCCATCCCGATCCCGTCCGGCCGACGGTTGAAGCCACGGCTGCGGAGGCCCTGCCGCGGCGCGCCGACGGCAAGACGCATTTCATGCGGGTGCTGGCGACACCTGCCGACGGCGGCGTTGAAGTGCGCTCCGCCGGCGGGCAGGGCTCGCACATGCTGTGGGCGATGGCGAAGGCCAATGCGCTGGCGGTCGTGCCCGACGGCGATGGGGTGCGCGCCGGCGGCTCGGTTGAGGTGCTGCTGCTCGACTGAGCAGCCCGCACGCCGCTGGGTACGCTCAGGCCAATGAATGGCGCAGCAGGTGTCGTTGCTCCGGCCCGGGCAACCGATCTCATCGATCCGTTTGGCCGGATCGTGGGCGACCTGCGCATTTCCGTCACCGACCGGTGCAACTTCCGCTGCCAGTACTGCATGCCGGCCGAAGGCATGACGTGGCTGCCGCGATCGGAGATCCTGAGCTTCGAGGAGATCGAGCGATTCGCCAAGGTGTGCGTGGAGCGATTCGGCTTCGAGAGCATTCGCCTGACGGGAGGTGAGCCCTTGGTGCGCGCTCACCTGCCGCGGTTGGTCGAACGCCTCGCCGGGCTGGGCGTCGACGTTGCGCTGACGACAAACGGCGCCACGTTGCGCCTGCATGCCAAGCCGCTGGCCTCCGCCGGCCTGTCGCGCATCAATATCAGCCTCGATTCGCTGCAGCGAGACCGGTTCCTGGAGCTGACCCGACGCGACGAGCTGGACCGTGTGCTCGACGGCATCGACGCGGCCGTCGATGCCGGGCTCGCCCCGGTGAAGATCAACACGGTCATGATGCGTGGCATCAACGACGACGAAGTGGTGGACTTCGCCCGGTACGGCCGTGAGCGGGGCGTCGAGGTCCGTTTCATTGAGTTCATGCCGCTCGAAGCCGGCGACGTGTGGAATGCAGATGTCGTTGTGCCTGCCGACGAGATCCTGGCGGCAATCTCGACTGAGTTTCCGACCGAGCCTGTCGTGCGCGCCAACGAGCCCGCCGAGCGCTACCGGTATCTCGACGGCGGCGGTCAGGTGGGTGTCATCGCCAGCGTCACCAAGCCGTTCTGCGGAAACTGCGACCGGGTGCGGCTCACCGCTGAGGGCCAATTCCGCACATGCCTGTTCGCGCTCGACGAGTTCGACATGCGGTCGATCCTGCGTGGAGGTGCAACGGGTGCCGAGCTCGACGATCTGCTGGCAACTGCCGTCCGCGATGCTGTCGGCACGAAGTGGGCCGGTCACTCGATCGGCCAGGTCAACTTCATCAAACCCAAACGGACGATGAGTCAGATCGGGGGCTGACGTCGTGACCGAGTCACCCTTCACCCACTTGGACCCGCTCGGCCGGGCACGCATGGTCGATGTGACGCCAAAGGAGGCATCCCACCGTCGGGCGATTGCTCGCTGCCGTGTGCATATGGCAGCCGAGACGGCGTCGCTGGTCGCCCGCGGAGCGATCGCAAAGGGGGACGTCATCGCGGTTGCCCGGGTGGCCGGCATCCAGGCGGCCAAGCGCACGCCGGATCTCATCCCGCTCTGCCATCCCCTGCTCGTCGGCGCGGTGTACGTGAACTTCGAGATCGCCGATACGTGGATCGAGATCGAGGCCCAAGTTGAGACGGTGGATCGAACCGGTGTCGAGATGGAGGCGATGACGGCATGCTCGGTCGCCGCGCTCACGATCTACGACATGTGCAAATCGGCCGATCGTTCCATGGTTATCGGCGATCTGGCCCTGTGGGAGAAGACGGGCGGCAAGTCGGGCAGCTACCGCCGAACAGATGCACCTGAAGAGTGAAATGCGCTGCGGGAGAACACATCGCGGGTGAACGAGTCGGGCAGCTACCGTCGCGAGGTGGCACCCTAGGGGGCAGGCCCGCCGGCGAGGCAGGTGTTGCGTGACACAACTGGTCTTGGTGCTGTTGGCGGTCATTTGGATCGTGGTGCTGGCGCCAGATGTCGCTCGCCTGTTGCAACCCCGCCGGAGGGCGACATCTTCGGTCGATCAATTCCGCCAGCAGATCGCCTCGCTCGGCCGGTCCGCGCCTGCCGCAGCGCAGATCTCCCGAGAGCACGTTCGAACGCGTTTCGGAAAGCCTCAGCGACGATGGGCGAGCCCGCCCACGTCGATGCCGACCACTCCGGCCCAGGCAGCGACGCGCCGACGAGATATCGGCACGCTGCTGGTGCTGTGCACTGTGCTGGCGCTTGCAGGCGCACTCGTCTCAGGATCGGCCTTGGCGCTCGCCGCCTGCGCTCTGATGCTCGTGGCGTCACTGGTGTTCGTCATGCTCGTGGTGCGCCGCCGCCGTGCAGCGCCGACCGCCGAGGTGCACTACCTGCCGCTGCGAGATCCCGCCGCCGCTTCGACGGTCACGATGATTCGCCGTCAGGCG
>NZ_JAPYOK010000069.1:0-20262 GCF_028283155.1 Candidatus Poriferisodalis multihospitum
ATGGGGCCGGGGTCGAACAGCGGCACCATCAGATTGAGCCGGTAGTGCTCGCTCTGGAAATCGAGCGGCGTGCGCTCCTGCCAGCAGCGCCACACCGCACGCAGGGCGCCCACGTAGTCGCGCATCCACGGACCCGGCGCCGACCACTCCATGCCGTACCGGCGGCGAATGTGTCCACGCACCTGGCTTCCCAGCCCCAAGATGGCCCGACCGCCCGAGGCCTTCTGCAGCGTCCACGCCGACAGTGCCGTGACGGTGGGCGAGCGCGGGAATGCCATGGCCACCGAGGTGCCCAGACCCAGCGTGGACGTTGCCACCGCCGCCATGGCAAGCAGCTGGTAGGGGTCGTCTTTGGTTTCCTCCACCACGAGGGCGTCGTAGCCCAGTGCTTCCACTTGTGCCGCGGCGTCGCCGATCGCGGTGACGTCGAGCGGCACGTCGGGCGCTCGCAATCCCGGGTCCAGCTTGCCCAGCGGCAGCAGCGTCTCTGATTTCATGACTCAGCCTTCATGACCCGATCTCCGTGGCTCAGGTTTCTCGGTTCAGCCCTGCACTCCCAGCCGCGGCGTGCCGCCGGCAAGGAAGGTTGCGAGCTGGTCGATGAACAGGTTGTCGTTGCGGGAGGCCATCCCGCTTCCGGCCCCTCCGATGTGGGTGGTCATCACCACCTTGGGGTGCTTCCACAGCGGGCTGCCCTCGGGCAGCGGCTCCACTTCGAACACGTCGAGCACCGCAGTCGCCGCCCGGTCGCCATCCAGCCAGGCGAGCAGGTCGTCGGTGTCGATGACCGCCCCTCGGGACACATTCACCAGCACCACGTCGTCACGCAACGCCGACAGGAATTCGGCATCGACGAGCCCGCGGGTCTCGTCGGTGAGCGGGCAGGCCAACACCACCACATCGGCGAGCGGCATCTCTTCGGCGATGCCCTCCATCGTCACCATCGCGTCGGCGGCTTGGAGGTCTGTCGCGCCGGCGACGCTGCGGCGGGCACCCACCACCGTGGCGCCGAAAGGACGCGCCAGCGCCGCAACCTTGCGACCGATGGACCCGAATCCGATCACCAGCCAGCGGCTGCCCCGCACCTCTCTCCATGGCACCTGCAGCCACTCGCCGGCCCGGCGACGATCGATGCGCCCTTCCCAGCCGTGAAACGTGTGCAGCACCAGCGACATGGTGTGCTCGGCGGTGGCGTCATTGGGAGCGTCGCTGCGGCTCAGCTGGACGCCCGCGCTCAGAAGCTGCTGGAACGGCGGTGCATCGGTGCCGGCAAGACAGGCCTGAGTCCAGCGCAACGTCCCGGGAGCAAGCGCCGCGTCGACGAAGGCAGCCAGGTTGCCGCCGAACAGCAAGCCGATCGAGACCCAGGCGGCAACGGGCGCATAGGTGGCGTCGCCGGTCGGCATGCCGTCCGCGTCAGCGATCTGTGAGCCGTCGGGCAGGGTGACGCCGTCGCGGCTCCACAGCAGCGGCGTGAGGTCGTGATCGAGCGCCGCCAGCCGGTCGGCGAGATGGGCGTAGTCGTCGGCCGGCAACAGCACCTGGTGAGTATTCACGCTGGAACGCTAGGCACTCCGAACGGCAAGCGCCGAGCGGCCATAGGGTTCGCAGCGATGCGAACGGCCGGAGATCCCGTCGTGCACGCTGGAGCAGCCGCCGAAGGCGTGGTGCCCTCCGGCGCCGACGACGGCCCGCTGCAGCGCCTGGGCCTGAACTTCGTGCTGGTCGCCACCATGATCCTCGGCCCGATTCCGATGATGCTGCCGGCCGTGATGGCGGTTGATCTCATTGCCGCCCTGCAGATCACCACCGGCGCCTTCAGCGTGGCGCTGACGGCCAACACGATCGTCGCGGCACTGTTCGCACCGCTGTCGGGCCGTCTCACCGATCGCGTCGGACCCAAGCTGTCGACGGTGCTGACCATCGCCACAGCAGGGATCGGCATGTTCGGGATGGCATTCGCCACCAACCTCTGGGTGCTCATGGCGTCGGCAGGGTTCGCCGGTCTCGGGCAGGGCTGGTGCAACCCGGCCACCAACAAGCTCATCGCCGAGCGGGTGCCCGCCGGGCGCCGCGGCACCATCACCGGACTCAAGCAGTCGGGCGTCATGTTCGGCATCTTCCTGTCTGGCTCCACGCTGCCGACGCTGGCCGTCTGGTTCGGTTGGCGGACTGCGATGGGCATCTATGGCGCGGCGGCGCTGGTGTGTGCGCTGGGCATCCAGCTGTGGATGCGCCCTGATGCCGACCCGAACGCTGAGGAACAAGCCGAGTACGAGGCGCCGCCGGGAGCGGTGTTCGCCGTAAAGCCGCTGCATCCCCGGCCAGTGCGGATGGCGCTCGCCGAGCGCGTCTACATCACGAAGATCGCCTGGTTCTCGCTGCTCATGGGCGGCGTGGTGGGCGGCGTGGGCCGATTTCAGGTGCTCTTCGCCGAGCAGTCTTTGGGCTGGACCAACTTCTGGGCCGGCATGGCCAGCGCGCTAGCGGGCATTACCGCAGCAGGGTCGCGCATCTGGTGGGCCCGCCTCACCGAGACCCGGGTCCGCCCCGCCAGTGCGCTCGCCATCCAGTCCGCGTTCACCGTGGTCGCCATGGCGCTGCTGCTGGCAACCACGTCCGTCCATGGCTCGCTGATGTGGGTGATGTCGCTGCTGGCGGGCTTCACGATGATGTCGTGGAACGCCGTGGCGATGCTGGCCATCATCACCGGCGTTCCGGTCGCCCTCGCCGGGCGGGCGTCGGGAATCGTGATGCTCGGCTTCATGTCGGGGTTGAGCATCGGCGGCCTCGCCGCGGGGTACGTCATCGAATGGACAGGCGGATTCGACACGGTCTGGCTGGCCTTTGCCGTTTGTGCCGCAGGCGCTTCGGTTCTGGCGATGACCATGCGCCGCCGCCGCGCCGTGACGTGATCAGGCTCTGACATCGCGGAGCCGAAGGGGGTTCGGCGGCCCCGATCTAGGCTGGCATTCATGGGGGATGATTTCGGCGTCGAGTACCAGAGCGGCTTCGGCAACGAGCACGCCACCGAGGCCGAGCCGGGTGTGCTGCCTCTCGGCCAGAACAGCCCTCAGCGCGTCGCCCACGATCTCTACACCGAGCAGCTCACCGGCAGCGCTTTCACGGTCGCCCGCGCCGATGCGATGCGCACCTGGATGTACCGCATCCGCCCGTCCGTGCGCCACGTCAGCGGCCTGCGCGACATCGATCCGGGCAACATCCGCACCTCGCCGTGCCGGGAGGGTTCTCCTCCCGTGGCACAGCTGCGCTGGAGCCCGGTCGACATTCCGACCGAGCCCTGCACGTGGCTGGAAGGGCTCTGCACGCTGGCTGCGAACGGCGATGCCCACACCCAGTGCGGAGCCGCAACTCATCTGTACTTCGCCAACCGCTCGATGGAAGACGAGGTGTTCGCCAACGCCGACGGCGAGATGCTGATGGTCCCCCAGCAGGGGACGCTGCGGCTCGTCACCGAGATGGGCACGCTGACCGTCGGCCCGGCGGAGATGGCCACGGTTCCCCGCGGGGTGAAGTTCCGGGTGGAGCTGATGGAGGAATCAGCCCGGGGCTACGTGTGCGAGAACTACGGGGCGCCGTTCCGGCTGCCCGACCCGGGCCTGATCGGCGTGGACGCGCTCGCCATGCCCCGGGACTTCCTGTACCCGGTGGCCAGTTACGAGGCCGACGACCGCCCGACCCGGCTGGTCTTCAAGCACGACGGCCGCCTGCTCGAGACGCATCTGCCGCACTCGCCGCTGGACGTGGTGGCGTGGCACGGCAACTTCGCTCCTTACAAGTACGACCTGCGCAACTACTGCCCGCTCGGGCCGCTGCTGTTCGACCACCCGGCGCCGTCCATCTGGACGCTGCTGACCTCGCCGTCGGAGTCCCCGGGCACTGCCAATGTCGACTTCGTGCTGTTTCGCGAGCGCTGGGCGGTGCAGGAGCACACGTTCCGGCCGCCCTGGTACCACTCCAACGTGATGAGCGAGCTGATGGGCCTGGTCGAGGGCACCTACGACGCCAAGCCCGAAGGCGGGTTCCTGCCCGGCGGCGTCAGCATCCACAACGCTTTCCTGCCCCACGGCCCCGACATCGAGGCCTACGACGCAGGCACCACGGCCGAGCTCGAGCCGCGGCGGATGGCCGACATGCTGGCCTTCATGTTCGAGTCCCGCTACGCATGGATCCCCACCGCGTGGGCCGCGGATCTGGCCGAGCTGCAGAGCGATTACGCCGCCGCCTGGTCGCCATTGGACGACCGCAGCACCCTGCGCCGCAGCGGCGACGGCTGATCGCTCGTCCCGCCAGAGCGTCGACTGATGACTGCGACACGAGCGAGTGCTGATCTGGGGGGCCGGGTGGCGATCGTCACCGGTGCGGGAGCGCGGGGCGACGGGATCGGGAACGGCCGGGCAGCGGCGATCCTGCTGGCCGAGGCAGGCGCGCACGTGCTGGCGGTGGACCGCAAGCCGGAGCTCGCGGAGGCCACGGTTGAGATGATCGGCGCCGAGGGCGGCAGCGCCGTCGCCCTGGGCGCCGATGTGACCGTCGAGACCGACTGCGAGGCCATGACCCAGGCGGCGATCGATCGCTGGGGCCGGCTGGACATTCTGGTGAACAACGTCGGCATCGGCAGTGATGGCACCGTGGTGACGGGTGCTGTCGATGCGTGGCAGCGCGTGATGGACGTGAACCTCACTTCGATGGTGCTGGCGTCACGCCACGCCATCCCGGCGATGATCGAGCACTCGGACGGGGGAGCAGTGGTCAACATCTCGTCCATCTCGGCGCTGCGGCCCCGTGGCATGACGGCGTACTCCACATCCAAGGGGGCGATCATGGCGCTCACCTCCGCCATGGCCGTCGACCACGGCGCTGATGGCGTGCGGGTGAACTGCGTGGCTCCCGGGCCCGTGCGCACACCCCTCGTCGGCGGCGACGAGATGCCTGACGAGCTTGCCGAGGCCCGCCGGCGGGCCAGCGTGCTGAAGATCGAGGGCAACGGCTGGGATGTGGGCGCTGCGGTCCGGTTCCTGTGCACCGACGAGGCGCGCTACATCACCGGCCACACGCTTGTCGTCGACGGAGGCGTCACCCTGCGTGGACCGTCACGGGCCTCGCCGAGAGGCTGAGCGGGCTGCAGCCGTCATGCGCCTCGCTGGCTGAGCCGGCCACGAGCCGCTACGCGCTGCGCCGATCGGCTACACCCGCTGCTGGCGGAAGCCGCTGGCGTAGTGTGTCTCACCCAGGCGCCTGCGGCCGAACAGCTTCTCGCGCAGCGTTCCCGGTTGGTATTCCCGCTGCACCAGACCTCGCTCGCGCAGCACCGGCACGACGCCGTCGATGAAGTCCACGAACGTGCCGGGAGTGGTGGCATACACCAGGTTGAAGCCGTCCACGCCCTGGTCCAGCCGACGCTGCATGCCATCCGCGATCTGCTCGGGCGATCCCACCAGGAACTGGCCGGCCATGTTCAGCTTGATGAGGTCCCCGAACGTGCGAGTGCCCGGCCGGGCCGAGTCCAGCAGCGACTTCACCGGTCCGCGAACGCCCTCGGTGCGCAGCGTCTCGAGCGGCTGGTCAGGGTCGATGTGGCTCAGGTCGATGTTCAGGTTGCCGCTCAGGTGCGCCAGACCCGCCTCCAGCGAGAGCGTTTCGAGATAGTCGGCGTGCTTGGCCTTCGCCTCGGCCTCGGTGCCGCCCACGATGGGGGACAGGCCGGCGATGATCTTCACGTCATCGGGATGGCGACCCACGGCACTCACCCGGCGCCGGATGTCTTCGGCGATGCGTGTCAAGCCCCGAGAGGCTGCCACCACGAATACGCACTCGGCATGCTTGGCGGCGAAGTCCCGTCCTCGATCCGATGAGCCGGCTTGGTAGATCACCGGCGTGCGCTGCGGCGACGGCTCGGCCAGGTGCGGTCCCGCCACCGAGTAGTACGGGCCGTCGTGGTCGATCGGCCGGACGCCGGCCGGATCGGCATAGACACCGCGCTCGGTATCGGCCAGCACGGCGTCGTCAGACCAGCTGCCCTCCCAGAGCTTGTAGCAGACGTCCAGGTAGTCCTCAGCTCGCTCGTAACGAGTGTCGTGCTTCGGCAGCGCCTCGTAGCCGAGGCTCTGTGCACCGTTCTGCAGGTATGACGTGACCACGTTCCACGCCACACGCCCGCCGGTGAGGTGATCGAGCGTGGTGATCTGGCGGGAGAACGTGAACGGGTGCGCCTGCAGCACGTTGCTGGTGAACGCGAACCCGAGATGCTCGGTAACCGTCGCCATCGCGGGGATCAGCAGCATCGGGTCGTTGACGGGCACCTGCATGCCCTCGCGCAGCACGGTGTCGGCACTGCCCCGGTAGGTGTCGTACAGCCCGATCACGTCGGCCAGGAAGACGGCGTCGAAGCAGCCCGCCTCGCAGATGCGGGCCAGCTCCAGCCATGGCTCCAGCGAGGTGTATTCCCGCTGGCGGGTGTCGCCGCGCACCCACAGTCCCTGCTGGATGTGGCTGACGCAGTTCATGGTGAACGCGTTCAGGATGATGCGCCGCCCGTCCGACCCGTCTGCCCCCGCGTCCGCCGCCACGGCGTCAGTCTCGCACTGCCGGCCGTAAGCTGTCCCGCCGGTTCAGCGAGACGAGCTGCGTGAGTTGGTACTCGGGGCCGCCAGGTAGTCGTCGACGATCTCGCCGGGATCGCCGACGGCCCGGATGCGGCCTTCGTCCAGCCAGACCACCCGGTCGCAGAAGCGCCGGATCTCGTTCATGTTGTGGGTGACCAGCACCACCGACCCCGAGGCTGAGCGCACGTCGTCGATGCGTTCGGCCGCCAGCCGCCGGAACTCCTCGTCGCCCACCGTCAGCGCCTCGTCGATCAGCAGGATCTCGGGAATGCGGGCGGTGGCGATGGCAAAGCGCAGCCGGGCGCGCATGCCCGAGGAGTACGTGCGCATCGGCCGGTCGATGTCGGCCCGCAGCCCGGCGAAGTCGATGATCTCGTCCATCCGGCGCTCCACTTCGGCACGGGTGAACCCCAGCGCCAGACCGCCGATCAGGATGTTGCGCCGCCCCGAGAGCGCCGGTCGCAGCACCGATGACACCCCGAGCAGCGACGGCCGCGACCGTCCCCGGATGGTGCCCGATCGCAGCGGCAGCAGCCCGGTCATCGCGGCGAGCAGCGTCGACTTGCCCGCACCGTTCGGCCCGATCAGCCCCAGCGTCTCGCACTCGAACAGATCCAGCGTCACGCCCTGCACGGCGGGGATCATGCGGTGCTGGCGACGCATCCGGCCCCGGGCAAAGCCCTGCTTGAGACCCATGGCCGGCTCCTCGAACACCCGGTAGCTGACGTGGGCGTCGCGCACCTCGACCGTGACAGCGTGGTCGCTCACGCGCCGAGCCTCTGCTCGGAACGATGGAACACCGCAAAACCGATTGCGGGCATCAGCACGCACCACATCACGAGACCGGCCACCACCCACAGGTCCACGGGTTCGCCCAGCAGGCACCAGCGCGCACACGTGATGACGTCGTAGAGCGGGTTGAGCGCGAACGCACGCCGCCACGCCGTGCTCTGCACGAACGCATCGACGCTGAAGATTACGCCCGAGCCGTAGAACAGCAGCCGGAACAAGTGCGGCAGGATCTGGCGCAGGTCCGGCAGGGTGGCGCCGATGCGGGCCACGAGCAGCGCAGTACCGAAATTGAAGGCGAACTGCGCCGCCAGCACCGCCGGCAGCACCAGCCAGCGAAGCGTCGGCAGCTCGCCCGTCGCCAGCACCGCCAGGATCGCCAGCGCCAGCGCGGGCACGAACGCAGCGGTCTGGCCGTTCACCGATGCCGCGGGCAGAAGGATGCGCGGGAACTGGATGGAGCGGATCAGGCCCATGTTCTGCGTGATCGAGGTGGATGCCTCCAGGGTGACCCGCTGGGTGAGATGGAACAGCACCACGCCGACGATGAGGAATCCCAGGAAGTTGTCGACCCCGCGCCGGGTGTCGATGATGACGCCGAACACCAGGAAATAAACCCCGACCAGCAGGGCCGGATTCACCAGGTGCCAGAGCTGGCCCAGCGTGGTGTCCATGTTCTGGGCCCGCAGGTCCTGCGCCGGCACCACGATGGCGAACTCGCGCCGACGCCACGCCTCCCGCAGGTACATCCGAGCCGTCGGCCTCGATGTCAGGTCGATGAGCGGTCGGACAGGTGCCGTGCCTTCCTCGCCTCCTTCGTCGGCCATGCGGGTCATCCTACGAAAGCCGTCCCTAGGGCAACGGTGCGGGGCAGCGACAGCCAGCGGGGGCATACTCACGCGGCCGAGTGATGTCCGGCGACGGATGTCTGACCGCAACGGACCGCCCGTGTTCACACCGCCTGCACACCGTCCCACGCCGCCGCCCGCCGACGTGCGGGGCAATGACTGGCGCTCGCTGGGGGTGGCGCCGCTCGATGTGTTCGAGCCGCTGCTGCCGGTGACCGTGGTTGTCTCCTACTACGAGGCGCCCGATGCGCTGGCTCTCACGCTGGCCGGACTCGAGCGGCAGACCTACCCCGTGGATCTCTTCGAGGTCGTCGTGGTGGACGACGGCTCGGATCCGCCGCTGGATCTGGCTCAGCTCGATCTGGCGGCGCTCAATGGAACGGGCCCGCGCCGGCTAAGCCTTCGAGTGGTCCACCAGGAAGACCTCGGGTTCGGCTTGGCCCGGGCTCGTAACAACGGCGCCCGTGCAGCCCAAGGCGATGTGCTGATCTTCCTGGACTGCGACATGGTGCCCGAGGCCGACTGGTTGGCCGCCCACGCCCGCTGGCACCACGCCGCCAGCGACCTGCTCACACTGGGATTCCGCCAGCACGTCGAAGTGGACGGCATCGGGGCGTCCGACGTGCGTGACCGCCCCGGGACACTCGCAGATCTCTTCGAAGGACGGCCGATCCAGCGCCCCGAGTGGATCGAGCGCCGCATGGAGGCCACCGACGACCTGGCCTCGGATGCCGATGACGTATTCCGAACGGTGACTGGCGGCAACTTTGCTGTGTCGAAGGCATTCTTCGAGACCGCAGGGACGTTCGACGAGTCCTTCACCCAATGGGGTTCGGAGGACATCGAGTTCGGCTGGCGCGCCTACGCGATGGGTGCCGTGCTGGTGCCCGAACGCTCTGCGCTGTGCTGGCACCAGGGCGAAGGAGCGGTGCTGAGCGAGGACGAGACGATCAGCCTTGCCCAGCAACGCGACAAGCTCTCGCACCTCATTCCCGACCGGCGGCTGCGCACCGCGTCCCCGGGTCGCTCCTATGTCGTGCCGCAGTTCGTGGTGACCGTGGAACCGGGACACGCCGATGAGGAAGGCGTGCTGGACACTGTCGAGCAGGTACTGGCCAGCAACGTCCACGACCTCGTGACGTGGGTCGACGAGCGACCCGGCGAGCAGTTCGAACGACTCCGCCGCCTGCTCGGCCCGGACCCGCGTGTCAGCGTGGGCGTTGCGGGCGGCGCAGCCCTCGCGTACCCCGCGGCGGCATTCCACGTTCGGGTTCCCGCCGGCGCGGACATCAGGCCACGGATGCTCGACCGGCTCCAGAACCAGCTGGGCACGGCTGCCGCGGGCGAGTCGGATCTGGCCTCGGGCCATCGGGTCGGCATCACACGCGGCTGGGTGGTTCACCGTGCCCGGAGGTCGGGCAGAACGGTTGCCGAGTTCGGCAGCGTCATCGAGCTGGACGTCGACAGCCTGCAAGTGACCCAGGAGGCCAAGCCGCAGGGATGGCTCGCGGGCAAGCTGCACGGCCCGGCGAAGCGGTTCTTGCGGCTGTGGGCCCGGATGCGCCGGCACTTGGGGACGCTGTTCGTCGCCGTGCGGCGCATCAGGCGGCCCGGCGACGTCGCCGGGCTGGTCGGGACGATCGCGCAGGCGGTGTGGTGGCGGGTCAAGAACCTCCGCTGGAAGTTCCGCAGCTTCATGTGGGCCCTGCGACGGGCACGAAAGCAATGGCCACGACACATCAAGAAGCGCCTGCGCATCTGGCTGGGCCTCCAGCCCCGCAGCCAGCGCTACGTGCAGCGCCTCGCCCGCTACCCCCTCGGGGCCGAGATCGCCGCCGCCGGCCGCGGAGCGGCTGCGGTCTTTGCTGCCTCGACCCGAGTTGCGACTCATGTCGGCGATGACGGCGACCACCACGTGGATGTTGTGGTTGCGGACTCAGCCAAGGCCGGTGAAGCGGCACTTCGAGGCGCGTCGAATGAGCGACAGCCGCTGGTCGCGGTGCTTGGGGACATGTCACCGATGGCGAGTGTCCAGGCATTCAACCCGGAGGCGGTCAACCCGATCGGCTGGTCTGCCGGGTTCGAGCCAGGACCGGCGTCGGTGCGATCGCTGCTGTCGCTGGCCCGAGGATCGATCTTCAGCCTCTACCTCGGGGGCGAGCTGCTGGCCGATCTGCGGGCCCCGCACCACCTCACCGACAGCTCCGGCGATCACCGCGACGCCACCCAGCGGGCCGGCGCGCTGGCAGCGCTGGCAGGTGCCGGTGTGGTCGTGCACCTCGACGCACCCGATCGGGAACTCGCGGCGAGGCTCGGGCCGGAGCTGCACGACCTGATGGCGTCGGACGACATCGCCGATGCTGATGCCCACCGCCGGGAGCAACTCAGCATCGAGATGCGGCGCTGCGCGCTACGCGACCACTCGTTGCGCAGCCGGGCCCGCCACGTGATCGCGGCAACCGGCACCAGCGCCCAACCGCCCGAGGTGTCGATCCTGGCGCCGACGCGGCGGCCGGACCGCGTTGGCGACGTCATCGCAACCGTCAGCGGCCAGACGTACCGGCGTCTGGAGCTCGTCTTGGCGCTGCACGGCGACGGATTCGACAGCGATGCCGAGATCGAAGCACTGGCCGGTGATCTCGACGCCTCGCTTCGCATCGTGCGCGTCGACGGCTCGCAGACCCTCGGGGGAGTCCTGCGCGCCGCGGCCGACGCGGCGGGCGGATCCTTGATCACCAAGATGGACGACGACGACTACTACGGCGCCGAGCACATCTGGGATCTGGTGCTGGCGCACGAGTACTCGGGGGCGGAGCTGATCGGCAAGTCCGCCGAGTACGTGTACCTGGAACGGCTCGACACGACGGTTCGAGACCAGAACCGCCAGAAGTTCTCCGAGCGGTACATCCCGTTCGTGGGCGTCTCGGGTGGCGTGCTGATGATCTCCCGCCACGATCTCGATGCAGCCGGGGGCTGGCGGCGGGTGCCGCGGCGAGTCGACATCGCCCTCGCCCACGACGTCACACTGGCTGGCGGGCGCATCTACTGGACCCACGGTGCCGGCTACCTGCGGGTGCGCCACGGCGATGAGCACACCTGGAACGTCGAGGACAGTCACTTCCTCGGCCGGGCCAGCGAGGTGCGCGACGGCTGCGACCTGCGCTTCGCGGGCGTCGATGAGGCCTGAGACGGGACTTCCTGCGAGACTGGGGCCATGAGCGGCACCTTGGACCTCACTTCGAACGAAACTGAACTCCAGCGCTATCTCGACGAAGTCGACGAGCACGGCTACTGCATCGTCGAAGGGGCCATCGAACCGGCGCTGGTCACCGAGATCCGTGAGACCGTGGCCCGGGTGGAGGACGAGCTGAACGTTCAGCCGAAGGGGAACCGCATCGAGGGGTTCGCCACCAAGCGCATGTACAACCTGCTCCACAAGGACCGGTCGTTCTGGAAGCTGCCGATCCACCGCAACGTGCTGCCGTTCCCGCAGCGGCTGATGGAGCCCGGAGCGATCCTGTCGGGCACTACGTGCATGCACATCGGCCCCGGCGAGGTGCACCAGGGTCTGCACTCCGACGACGGCCTGGTGGACCAGATCGACGTGCCCCGGCCCCGCCCGCCGTTCATGGTCACCACCATCTGGGCATTCACCGACTTCACCGACGAGAATGGCGCCACCCGTTTAGTGCCGGGCTCGCACCGCTTTGACCATGAGCCTCAGCCGGGCGAGAAGCCGGAGTACATCGCAGCCGAGATGCCGGCCGGCTCGGTGCTGATCGTCAACGGCGGCACCTGGCACTGCGGCGGCGCCAACACCTCCACCGACGACTGGCGCTTGGGCATCAGCGTTCAGTACTGCCGGGGCTGGATGCGCCAGCAGCAGAACCAGTACTTCAGCCTCTCCCCAGAAGACGTCCGTGACATGCCCGACGAGCTGGCTGCGTTGTGCGGGTTCAGCCTGTACCGGGGGATCATGGGCCACATCGACGGCGCCAGCCCGGGCCGGTTCCTCGGTGCCGAGGGCCTTGCCGAGACCGCATATGCGGCGCGCATCAAGGCAATCGACGAGGGCGAAGAGATTGGCGGTATCGGCACCGCCGAGCCGCAGGCTGGCGGCAACGACGCAGTCGAACCTGAAGCCGCCGCGGCTGACTGAGCCCACCGACACGAAGAAGGAGCAGGCTCCATGGAATTGCGCGATCGAGTTGCGATCATCACCGGCGGGGGCGGCGGCATCGGCGGGGCCACCGCACGGCACTGGATGGCCGAGGGTGCTCGCCACGTCGTCGTGGCCGACTACAACGCCGAAGCTGCGCTAGCCGTAGCGGACGAGATCGGATGCGAGGGCGTCGGGCTCGACGTCACCGACGAAGCGGCCGTTGCCGACCTGGTCGAACGCG
Source organism: Candidatus Poriferisodalis multihospitum (assembly GCF_028283155.1). Classification (NCBI taxonomy): domain Bacteria; kingdom Bacillati; phylum Actinomycetota; class Acidimicrobiia; order Acidimicrobiales; family Candidatus Poriferisodalaceae; genus Candidatus Poriferisodalis; species Candidatus Poriferisodalis multihospitum. Next base: position 12,667 of record NZ_JAPYOK010000069.1, read on the forward strand.
CGCTCGACGCGCACGGCCCGATCGATGTGTTCTTCTCGAACGCCGGCGCTGGTGCCGAAGGCGGCGTTGACGCCTCCAATGACGCGTGGCAGTCCCAGTGGGAGCTGCACGTGATGAGCCACGTGTATGCCGCCCGTGCCGTGCTGCCCTCAATGCTGGCCCGAGGCGAGGGCTATCTGGTGCACACCGCCAGCGCCGCCGGACTGCTGGCTGCCATGGGCTCTGCGCCGTACTCGGTCACCAAGGCCGCGTGCATCAAGCTCGCCGAGATGGAGGCGATCCTGCACGGCGACGACGGCATCCGGGTGTCGGTGCTGTGCCCGCAGGGCGTGAACACCGCCATGGCGCCCCAGCGGCTGGCCGACGGCGGCACCGACGGGATTGTCGAACCCGAGTTCGTGGCACAGGTCATCACCGAGGCCATGGCCGAAGAGCGCTTCCTGATCCTCTCCCACCCCGAGGCCCAGACCTACGTGGAGCGCAAAGCGTCCGACCCGGACCGCTGGCTCCGGGGCATGCGCCGGCTGCGCGAGCGCTCGCTCGACCTGGAAGAAGGCGCCTGATCGTCGAGGGCTTTCGAGCAACGCAGCGCCGCAAGTCGTAGCTTTGCCGCCATGGCTGATACCGATGTCAAGGCACTGACGGGCGGGCTCGAGCTGCCCGACTTCGAGACAACGGCGTTCACGACGCCACCGCCGCTGGCCGATGCCACCGTGGCCATCGTGACTTCGGCGTCGCTCCACCATCCCGACCAGGACGATTTCGAGCCGATCGACACCGGCTATCGCGTGCTCGACGGCGGCCGGCGCGACTACATGTGCGGCCACTGGAGCCCCAACTTCGACGCCACCGGGATCGCCCTCGACCTCAACACGGTGTTCCCGATCGACCGCCTCGACGAGCTGGCCGCTGACGGCACCATCGGCCGGGTCTCCGACATTCACCTGTCCTACGCAGGCAACCAGTTCGACCTGTCCGGCGTGCGCATGGACTCCGGTCCTGCGGGCGCGAAGTTCCTGCGTGAGCAAGGGGTGGACATCGCCCTGTTCACCCCCGTCTGACCGCTGTGCACGCGTACCGTGAGTACGCTCGCCCACGTTTTCGAGGAAGCCGGAATCGCCACCGTGGCACTGGGTTCCATCGGCGCTCACATTCAGGGCACCGCCCCGCCGCGCGGGCTGTGGTGCGACTTCCCACTCGGGCGCCCGCTCGGCAAGCCCAACGACGCCGACTTCCAGCACCGGGTGCTGGCGCACGCCTTCGGGCTGCTCACCTCCGATCAGCCTGTGGTGGAGAAGTTCGCCGAGTCGATCGACGACGACGGCACCAGCACCATGTCGTGCGAGCTGCCGCCGCGGCACGATCCCAGCCTGCATCCCGCAGTGGACGAGGCCAACGGCCTGCGGCAGGCCTACGACCGGGCCGTGGCCAAGCTGGGCAACCGCACGGGCGCCGGGCGCGTCGTGGCCGCCGATGACATCGGGGATGCCGTGCAGTCCTTTGTGCGCGTCGCCGAGGGAACGCCCTGGAAGGAAGCGGGTATTCCCGGCATCCCGGCCCGGGTGGCTCAGGACATCCGCGGCTACTACGAGACTGCCGCCCTCGCGCTTGCCGAACACGCTCCTGCCGCATGGGCGGGCGCGCGCTGGTTCTTCACCTCCACCGAGGCGGGCCGCACGATCATGGCCGCCCGCAAGGCCATGGCCGACGCCGGCGAGAAGCAGCCCATCTGGTTCTTCCTCGCACCAGGCGACATGTAGCGGATGCCGCCTCGGGCGGCAAACCGCACACATGAAGCTCATCTCGTGACTGTGCCCATTAGGCGTCTGCCGGCGGCGTCCGCGTGTTGATCGGCCGGCCATTCCACGGCTGGCGCGTGGCGTGGGCCGGTTTCTGGGTGCTATTCATCGTGTACGGCCTGCAATTCAGCTACGGCACCTTCGAGGGCGCCATCAGCGCAGACACCGGCTGGTCAACCAACTGGCTGCAGCTCGCGTACGCGCTATACATCCTCAGCTACAGCGCCGTCAGCGTGTGGAGCGGGCAGCTCACCGACCGGATCGGCCCCCGTCAGGTCATCGCCGTGGGCGCCCTGCTGCTGGCTGCCGGCTACCTGGTGCTGTCGTCTGCGCCGAGCTTGATGCTGGTCTTCATCGGGTTGGCGGTGATCGCGCCGCTCGGCATGTCGTCGTCGTGGGTGCCCGCGAATGCCACCGTCGTGCGCTGGTTCACCGCTCGGCGCGGCTTGGCGACGGGCATCGTGGGTTCGGGCGGCAGCGCCGGCGGGATCGTGGCACCGCCGATCGCCGCGTGGCTCGTCTCACAGTTCGGCTGGCGCACGGCGATCGCCGCGATGGCCGTAGTGGGCGGCGTGTTCATGGCGGCCACCGCCATGCTGTTCGTGCGCGATCCCGAGTCGATCGGCCAGTATCCCGACGGTCGCACGCCGGATCCCGCTGACCGCCCGCTCGCCCGTTCGCGGGTCGTGTCGAGGCCGGCGGGATTCGTCGTGGAAGCCACCCGCAGCAGCGCCCCCGACGCCGAGAATCCCCGCACGGCGTGGACGGCATCCGCAGCGTGGCGCACCTCGGTGTTCTGGCGCATCTTCGGGATGTTCGCCTTGACGTTCGTCGTCGTGTTCGTGCCGTTCGCACACGGCGTTCAGTACGCCCGCAGCCTCGGCTTCTCCCTGCAATGGGCGTCAGGAGTCATCAGCTCGGTCGGCGTCGGGGGCCTCGTGGGGCGCATTGTGACCGGTCCATTGTCGGACCGCATCGACCGCCGTCGAGCCGTGGCTCTGGCGTTGGCGGTCGAAACGCTGTCGTTCGTCGGCATAGCCGTGGCCGACAATCTGGTGCTGCTGTACGCCTCGGCTATCGCGTTCGGATTGTCCTACGGCGGGAGCGTGGCGGTCTTCCCGGCGCTGGTCGCCGATTATTTCGGCCGTACCCATGCCGGTGCGATAGTGGGCCGCTTCTTCGCAACCGCAGGATCGTGCGCAGCGATCGGGCCGTACGTGGCGCAGTTGCTGCTGAATGCAACGGGGGGCTATGGCTGGACCTTCACCATGGCGGCAGTTGCCAATGCGTGTGCGCTGGGGCTCGCATTCACGCTGCCCCGTCCCGGTCTGCTGCCCAAGCGCTGAGCGCTCCAGCCTCCCGGGCAGCACTTTGGGCTGACGGGTAGCCTCGCAGATGGCCGTTACACCCGCCGCCGCGGCTCATGAGGGGGATTCGATGGCACTCGCCGACTTCAAGCTCGAGGATCGCTTCGACCGCATGGAAGGCGATGTGGCCATGTCGGGCGTGCAGGCGCTGCTGCGCGTGCTGCTGGATCAGCTCCGGGCAGATCGCCGTGACGGGCTGAACAACGCGGCCATGGTGTCGGGCTACCGCGGGTCGCCGCTGGGCGGCATCGACTCGCTGATGACGACCAATGCCACCGAGCTCGAGCAGAACAACATCATCTTCGAGCCCGGCCTCAACGAGGATCTGGGCGCCACGATCGTGTGGGGAAGCCAGCTCTCGAACCGCAACTTCGAGGGCCGCTACGACGGTGTGCTCGGCATGTGGTACGGCAAGGCGCCGGGGGTCGACCGGTCTGGAGACGCCATCAAACATGCGAACGTCTGTGGCGTTGACCCCAAGGGTGGCGTGCTGCTCGTGGCCGGCGACGACCCCGCTTCGAAGTCGTCCACGCTGGCGTCTGAGTCCGAGCCCGTGCTCATCCACTTCCAGACGCCGATCCTGTATCCCGGCTCGGTCCAGGAGGTCATCGACTACGGCCGCTGGGGCTACGAGCTGTCCCGCTACAGCGGATTCTGGTCGGCGCTCAAGATCGTCACCAACGTGGCCGACGGCTACGCGACCGTGCAGGTTGGCCCTGGCCGTGTCTCGGTCACGCGTCCCGAATTCGAATGGGAGGGCAAGCCCTGGGCGCACACCCAGCAGGACGCCCTGTTCGGCCCGAACGCGGTGCGCATGGAACTCGAGATCCACGAGGGCCGCATGGTCGCAGTCGACGAGTTCGTGGCGGCCAACAAGCTCAATCGCCAGACCGTTCCCACCCGCGACGCCCGGATCGGCCTCGTGGCCGCAGGCAAGACCTATTACGACCTGCGCGAGGCGCTCGACCGCATGGGACTCGACGACATCGAGCTGGAGCGCCGAGGCGTCCGCGTCTGGAAGCCAGCCGTAGTGTGGCCGCTCGAGCCCACCAGCCTGCGCGAGTTCGCCGATGGGCTCGATGTGATCGTCGCTGTGGAAGAGAAGCGCTCGATCATCGAGGCGCTCATGAAGGAGAACCTCTACGGCGTGGCCGGCGCGCCCGTCGTGCTCGGCAAGCGCGATCAGCACGGCGGCTTCTGGTTCCCGGGCCACGGTGAGATGGACGCCGACCTGATCGCACGCAAGATCCGGCCGTTCCTGGTGGACCGGCTCGGTCCCGAAGGCATCGGGCCGGCTGTGCCCGAGCGCATCACGATCCCGTTGGCGGTCACCACTTCCAAGGGCGAGAAGGCCGCCGGCCGCACGCCGGGGTTCTGCTCGGGCTGCCCGCACAACCGCTCCACCTGGGTGCCGGAGGGCTCCGAGGCAGGCGGCGGCATCGGCTGCCACGGCATGGCGGCCATGACGCCCACCCGCAACGTCCGCGGCACGACTCAGATGGGCGGCGAAGGCTGCCAGTGGGTCGGCGCAGCGCCGTTCGTCACGATGGAGCACCGGTTTCAGAACATCGGCGACGGCACCTACCACCACTCCGGCTCGCTGGCGCTGCGCCAGGCCGTGGCCGCCGGCACCAACGTCACCTACAAGATCCTCTACAACGGCGCGGTCGCCATGACGGGCGGCCAGGACATCGACGGCGGCATGGCCGTGCCCGAGCTGACCCGCTCGGTGCACGCCGAGGGCGTGGCCAAGGTGATGGTTGTCACCGACGACACCTCCAAGTACCCCGCCGATGCCGAGTTCGCTCCCGGCACCGACGTCTGGCACCGCGACCGCATGGACGAGGCGCAGCGCGTGCTGCGCGAGATCGAGGGCTGCACGGTCCTGATCTATGACCAGGCGTGTGCGGCCGAGCTGCGGCGCGACCGCAAGCGCGGCAAGGTGGCCGAGCCCAACACGCGAGTGTTCATCAACGAGGCGGTCTGCGAGGGCTGCGGCGACTGCGGCGAGAAGTCGAGCTGCCTGAGCGTGCAGCCCATCGAGACCGAGTTCGGCCGCAAGACCCAGATTCACCAGTCGTCGTGCAATAAAGACTTCACCTGCCTCGACGGCGACTGCCCGGCGTTCATCGAGGTGGTGCCGGCGGGGAAGATCCCCACCAAGGCCACGGTGGCAATCGAGCACATCGGCGACAACCTGCCTGAGCCCGACCGTATCGACGAGGGCAACATCTTGATGATGGGCATCGGCGGCACGGGCGTGGTCACGGTGAACCAGATGCTGGCGACGGCCGCCCTGCTCGACGGCAAGACGGCCAACGGCCTCGACCAGACCGGTCTTGCCCAGAAGGGCGGCCCGGTGCTGTCGAACCTCAAGATTCGGCGACGAGAGGCTGAGCCGAATGGCGAAGCCGGGGCCCGAGCGGCCCGTGAGCGAAGCGAACAAGAGCGGGAAACAAACGGTCACCACGAGGCTGAGGCTGGCGGCGATGAGGCCAACAAGGTCGGGCTCGGCGAGGCCGACGCCTACATCGTGTTCGACCTGCTGACCGGCACCAACCCTGCCAACCTCGACAAGGCACTGGCCGGCAAGACGGTGGCCGTGGTGTCGTCGTCGAAGGTGCCCACCACCTCGATGGTGCGCGACACCTCCGCCGAGTTCCCCGAGTGGACGGCCTTCCAGCGGGTCATCGACGAATCCACCAGTCCCGAGCGCAACGTCTACTTCGACGCCGGCACCCTGTCGGACAGCCTGTTCCGCTCGCACATGCCGGCCAACGTGCTGGTGGTGGGTGCCGCCTATCAGGCGGGCGTGGTCCCGATCAGCGCTTCGGCGATCGAGCGAGCCATCGAGCTGAACGGCGTTGCGGTGGAGATGAACACCCAGGCGTTCCGCATCGGCCGCAAGATCGTGCTCGACCCCGACTTCCTGGGAACGCTCGAGGTCGAGCGGGTCGGCAAGGTGAAGCGTGAGATCGGCCCGTCAGGCCGTGAGCAGGACCTCATCGACGCAGTGCCCAACCAGTCCGAGGAACTGGCACGGCTGCTGCGGATCCGGGTGCCCGACCTGGTGGCCTACCAGAACCACGCATACGCAGCCGCCTACGCCAGCTTCATTGCCGAGGTGCGCGAGGCCGAGGCAGCGGCGGGCAGCGAGACAGCGCTCAGCGAGGCCGTGGCGACGTACCTGTACAAGCTGATGGCCTACAAGGACGAGTACGAGGTGGCCCGGCTGCACCGCTCCAAGGCGTTCCAGCAGGCTGTGCGCGACCAGTTCGGCGACAAGACCGATGTCACCTACAAGCTGCACCCGCCGATCATGCGTCGCATGGGCGTCGAGAAGAAGATCGGCCTCGGCCGCTCAGGTGACATGGCATTCGCACTGCTGGCGCGGATGAAGGGCCTGCGCGGCGGCGCGCTCGACGTCTTCGGCAGGACCGCTCACCGGAAGATGGAGCGTGAGCTGATCGACGAGTACCGCGGGATGATCGAACGGGCACTCGACACGCTGGGCGCAGGCGACGAAGCTGCCTACGCCCGGGCCGTCGAGATCGCCCGGCTTCCCGACATGATCCGCGGCTACGAGGAAATCAAGGAGAACAACGTCGAGCTGTTCCGGGCCCGCGCAACCGAACTCGGCGCCTGAGCCTGCCGAGCTCGGAGCCGTCGCTGAGAAGCGACACGACCAACTACGGGCAACGTCCTCTGAGGGCGGTCTCCGGCGCGACGGTGTAGCGACACAGCACGATTTCAGACAATCTCGGACACACACGCGGAATGTCAGGACGGCTCCCTCGGGGCATCTCTAGCTTGTCGCCATGTCCGCTGGGACTCGACTCAGCTGCCCTCAGAAACCGGTGTCCAAGGCCGTGGTTTGGATCGTCGCTGGCATCGTGGTGGCCGCGTGGGGAGTCAACTTCGTATTCGCCAAGGAGGCGCTGAACCAATTCGATGTGGGCCCATTCAACTTCATCCGGTTCGCGTCGATGGCTGTGCTCGGGTGGGCGGTGCTGGGTCTCACCGGCGGTGTCACGCCGGTGCGTCGAGAGCATCGGGGGAGACTTGTTGCCGTCGCTGTCGTGGGCTTCTGCGGATACGTCTTCGGATTCAGCGTGGGGCTGTCGCTGACCAGCGCCTTCTCAGCGTCGTTGTTGCTGGCCCTCGTGCCGCTCTTTGTGATGTTGTTCACCTCTTTGGAGCGTCGGAATCTCCCTGCGCCTCTCTCCTTGATCGCTGTGGCCGCGGCCGCTGCAGGCTGCGTGCTGTTTGTCACGGCTCGTACTTCAGTCTCGATTGGTTGGGGAGACCTCGTGACGCTGCTGGTCGCCGCGTCCTATGCGATCTACCTGATGGCTATCCGTCCACTGGTCGTGCACTTCAAGCCATTCACGCTGACGACCTACGCCACGACGATTGCCGCGGTTCCGATC
>NZ_JAPYOK010000007.1:0-2947 GCF_028283155.1 Candidatus Poriferisodalis multihospitum
CATGCCCGATTCCAGGCGCAGGTCCAGGCAGGTGGCCATGCCGCCCATGTTCCCGATCTGGAAGTCGAGGATCACCAGGTCTGGTGTGCTCGCCTGCACGGCAGGCCGGACATCCTGGCCGGAGCGCACCACCCGGAAAGTCACCTCGGGGCCAGCAAGCGCCGCCGCCACCTCTTCGATGACCCAGTCGGCATCGGTGGCCAGCAGCACGTCGGTCACGATGGCGCAGCGTAATGGGGCCGGCCGTCCCCGGCGCCAGTACAGGCGCCACGGGTGTCCCGGATCACCGCAGCGCTTCTAGAGTTCGGGCGGCCGCCGATCCAGGGAGCTCGGGTGAACGCACGTCTGCACCGTCGCGGTTTGGCGCGTCTCGTGGCCGCAACGCTGCTGCTGTCTGCGGTGTTGGGTCTGGTCGCCGTGCCGGCGTCAGCGCACGACGACCCCGAGATACCGCACGTGATCCCCGATGATCCCACCACGCCTCACATCACCGGGGAGGCGCGCCCGCGTCAGATCGTCGTGGTGGAGGTGAACGGGCTCATCGATCCGATTATGGCCTCGTACATCAAGCGCCAGCTCGTCACCGCGGACGGGCTCCACGCGATCGGCGTGGTGCTGCAGATCGACAGCGCCGGGTCCACGATCGACGACGACGCGCTGGTCGACCTGCTCGACAGCGTAGCACCGGTGATCGGCGAGTTCCTGTTCGCCATGTCCGATGAGGGCCTGCTGCCGCCGATCGGCCAGAACGTGACCGGCGATGACGGCGTGGTCCGGCGGGCTCCGGCCGACGACGTGGTCGTGTCGTTCGTCAAGCTGCCACTGCTCGACGGACTCTTCCACACCGCTGCCAGCCCGGCGGTTGCCTACCTGCTGCTGCTGGCCGGTCTGTCGCTGCTGCTGCTCGACTTCTACACCGGCGGCATCGGCATCGCCGCCATGGTTGCAGCGGTGTGTGTGCTGCTCGCCGCGTTCGGCCTGGGAACGCTCGACGTCCGGACGTGGGCGCTGGTGCTGCTCATCGCCGGCTTCGTGGCGTTTGCGGTGGACATCCAGACCGGTGTGCCGCGCTTCTGGACAGCGGCGGGCGGCGCAGCCGTGCTCGCCGGCTCGCTGACGCTGTTCGGCCAGCACTCGATGAGCTGGATCCCGCTGCTGGTGGGACTGGTGGGCGTCGGCGCCTTCGTGCTGTCGGGTCTGCCGGCGCTGGTCCGCACCCGCTACGGCACCGCCACCGTGGGGCGGGAGTGGCTGATCGGGGTGGAGGGCGCTGCGGTGACCGACATCGATCCCGACGGGACCGTCGAGGTCCACGGCGCCCGGTGGCGGGCCCGGGTCAACCGTCTTACGCCGCTGCAGGCGGGTGAACCGCTGCGGGTCAGCGGCCTGAGCGGCGTAGTGCTGGAGGTGGAGCCGCTCGAAGGCGCCGCAGTGGACTACCGCCAGATGAGAAAAAAAAGGACCGATTCGACGGTTTCCGAAACCGAATGAGGTTTCGTTTACCTCTTGTCAAGCGATTTTTCGTGATCTAGTGTCCCCTCCGACAAGGGGGACATATGAGCGCTCTGCTGGTCGATGAGTGGCAGGACAAGGCAGCCTGCAGAGGACCTCAGGCGGCGGTTTTCTTCCCGCCGCCCCGCACCGAGCGGCGCGACGAGAAAGCTGAGCGCGAAGCCCGAGCCAAGGCCATCTGCGGCCAGTGCTCGGTGATCGACGACTGTCTCGACCACGCGCTCGACGTCGGTGAGGCGCACGGCATCTGGGGCGGGCGCAACGAGATCGAGCGCCGCAACATGCTGCTGCTGCGCACCGAAGCCAGCTAGCGCTCTCCCGCTCTATCCAGATACTTCGGGCAGCCGCGGCCCGCCGATGCGCAGGTCCCCGCGCCGCCGCGTCACCCCTGTCCGGTCCAGGTAGCCCACCAGCGGCAGCGCGTACTTCCGTGTGGTGCCGAGTTCTTCGCGGATCTCTGCCACGGTGACACCGTCGGGCTGGGCGCTGAGCAAGCCAGCGATTCGCGCGGCAGCGGCTTCGATGGCGGACGCCGCAAACCAGACCCCGTCCGCGTGCACGAGATCGCCGCGCGCCGCCAGCGCCATGAGCTCCCGCTGGCTGACGCCGCTCGGTGCGGGCGGGGAGAAGGGCGCCGCAGCCAGGTCGGCGATGACCGGATGGTCGGCGAGGACGTCGGCGGCGTCGGCCGGCCGGGCCCGTCCGGCTTCGATGGCGACCCCGTCGAGCGTGCCGACGGCCAGGCGTTGGCGTTCGTCGAGCCCGGCCAGGTCCAAGCCGAGGGGACCGGCGCGTTCGATCTGTTGCCGTAGATCGTCCACCAGCGCCTCGACCAGTTCGGGCGGCGCCACCCAGCCGCCCAGCACGGGCTCCACCCGCTCGCCGGTCAGCCGTTCGAGCTGTGTTGCCTCGATCCACCCGCGCTCGGCGATCATGCGCTCGGCCCGGGCGTCGGGCTGGGCCACCGCAGCCCTCAGCTGCGGGTCGGGATCGAGCACGGTGCCGCCGCCGACGGTCTGCCCCCGGCCGAAGTCGCGCAGCACGAAGCGGTCACCCATCACCAGCGGCAGCCCGACTGGCAGGTGCAGCCGGGCGTAGCCGGTCTGCCCGGGGGCGATGCGTTCGGGCCCCAGCACGCGCAGCCGTACCGGCCACTCGCCCGAGCCGAGGTACAGGGCGTAGGCGCCCCGCCGGGTCACATCGTTCCGAACACCATCCAGAACAGTCAGCTCCACGTCGATGCTGCGGGTGTGGTGCCACTGGTCGGGCCGCACCAGGGCGATGCCACGTCCTAAGTCGTCGGCATCGACGCCGGTGAGATTGAGCGCAACGCGGCGCCCCGGGCCGATGCGATCGACGGCGGTGCTCTGGGTCTGGATCGCCCGCACCCGGGCCGCCCGCCCGCCGGGCGCCGTTCGCAGCTCGTCGCCGGCCG
>NZ_JAPYOK010000070.1:0-4614 GCF_028283155.1 Candidatus Poriferisodalis multihospitum
ACCGTGCGCAGGTCGATCACGGTGGTCTGCTCGTTGACGCGGGCGACGACCGGTGGGTCGAATGCCCGCAGCGCAGCCGCGTAGTCGCCGTCGAGTTCGATGCCTGCGGAGGGGATCTCCTGGCCGGGCAGCGACCCGGCACCGGCCAGCGCTGTCGTTCGCGACGGCCGGCCCACACCGAGCGCCTCGGCCCGCTGTGCCAACTCCTCAACCGGCGCCCTGGCCATGCGCCAGAACGGGATCGCGTCGGCATCGCGACGCAGGTACGCCAGTGCCACCGACTGCAATGCGTCCAGCACCAGCGATCCGGGCCGGAAGGCCCGCATCAGCGGGTGTGCCGCACAGGCGGCGATGAGGTCGGCCTGGCCGCAGATGATCCCGGCCTGGGGCCCGCCCATGAGCTTGTCGCCCGAGAACGTGACCAGCGCCGCGCCTGCCGCCAGCGTCTGGCGGGCACCCGGCTCGCCGGCCAGCCAGTCGGGGCGCTGCCCCAGCCAATCGCAGCGTTCATCCAGCAGGCCCGAGCCCAGGTCAGACACCACCGGCGGCCCGATGGCGGCCAGGTCTGCCACGCTGGCCTCCTCGGTGAAGCCGGTGATGCGGTAGTTGGACGGGTGCACCTTCAGCAGCAGCGCGACGTCGTCCCGCTCGGCAGCAGCCCGGTAGTCGGCGGCCCGGGTGCGGTTGGTGGTGCCCACCTCCACGAGCCGTGCGCCCGACTGCTCCATTACCTCGGGCACCCGGAAGCCCCCGCCGATCTCCACCAGCTCGCCCCGTGACACCGCCACGCCGCGATCGTGGGCCAGGGCCGCCAGCACGAGCGTCACCGCGGCGGCACAGTTGTTGACCACGAGCGCCGCCTCGGCGCCGGTCAGCGTCGCCAGCAGCAGCGACGCGTGCGTGGTGCGCGAGCCGCGCCGGCCCGACGCAAGGTCGAATTCCAGATTGCTGAACCGCACCGGCTGATTGTCAGATTCCAGGCCGAGCGGGGCCCGACTGTGCTGATTCCCGAGCGGAGCTCGGCTGTGCTGATTCCCGAGCGGAGCTCGACCGAGATTCGTGTGCAGCAAGACGCCGGTGGCGTTCACTGCAGGCCCCAGCAGGCTGCGGCGCAGCCGGTGCGCTTCGTCGGCCGCCGAGTCGGGATCGCCGGCGGCGATGGCCGCCCGGGCGGCGATGACCAGCAGCGGGTGCGGCAAGCCCACGTCGGCGATCCTCAGCGCCAGGTCGTTCACCGACGGTGGCCTCATCGCCCGGACCTTAGATGCCGCGCGGCGAGGCGGAACCTTCTCGTTGTCGTACCCGTTGCTTCCCGCTCTTGTTCGCTGGCGCTCACGGGCCGCTCGGGCCACGGCTTCGCCATTCGGCTCAGCCTCTCACCGGCACTCCCTCACCGGCCCGGCGGTAGCGTCCCCGGGGCCGTGCCGAGGTGGGGAGCCGCTGTGCCAGACGCTGTTGCGCCAGACGCTGTTGCGCCCGACTCGCCCGCGCCGGTCGAGATACCGCTCCGGCAGGCGGCGACCGTGATGCTGGTGCGCGACGGCGACGGCGGGCTCGAGGTATTCATGCTGCGGCGCAACCCGCGCAGCGAGTTCGTGCCCGGCCAGTTCGTGTTCCCCGGCGGTGCCGTGGATGCCGAAGACCGGGAGGACCCAGGCTTGGAGTCGGTCTGCGTCGGCATCGACGATGCGACCGCATCAGCCCGGATCGACGTCGATCATGGCGGCCTCGCCTATTGGGTGGCTGCGGTCCGCGAGTGCTTCGAGGAAGCGGGCGTGCTGCTGGCTCGCAATGGCGGCGGTCATGTCTCGTTCGACGATCCCGATACGGCCGCGAGGTTCGCCGCGCTGCGCCGCGAGGTGCACAGCGGCGAACTCCGCCTCGCGCAGATGTGCCTCGACGAGGGTCTCGCGCTCGAGCTCGACGACCTCCGCTACGTCAGCCACTGGATCACCCCGGTCGGCCCGACCCGCCGTTTCGACACCCGCTTCTTCATCGCCCACGCGCCGGACGGCCAGGAGCCGCTGCACGACGGCAGCGAGACGGTCGAGAGCACCTGGATCCGCCCCGCCGACGCTTTCGCCCAGCACGCCGAGGGCACGTTCATGATGATCTTCCCCACCTACAAGAACCTCGAGCCGCTGCTCGACGTCGACACCGTCGCGGACCTCATGGCTTGGGCCGACGGCCTCGACGACATCCCGGCCCTGCTTCCGGCGATAGCCGTCACCCCCGATGGCGAGGTCTTGACACTGCTGCCAGGCGACGAGGGCTACGACGAAGCGATGGCGAACCCGCCGCCGGCAGGCTCGATGCAGTAGCGGGCGAGTTACCGGCGGGCGCCGAGCGTGACCGGGATGGGCCCGTCCATGCGAGCGGTGCAGGTGCCCATGTCCACCGGCGGGCAGATCTCGGTCACCAGCAGCTCGGTGATCGCCTCGAACACACCGGCTGCCGGCCCGCCGGGCCCATTGCCGGTCACCGGCTCGCCGGCATCGCCGCCGGCAGACACCGCAGGCTCCAGCGGGATCGAGCCCAGCAGCGGCACGTCCAGGTCGGCGGCCAGGCGCTCCCCACCGCCCTCGCCGAAGAATGACCACCGCTGTCCGTCGGGTGCGGTGAACGCACCCATATTCTCCACCACGCCCACGATCGGCATGTGGCTGCGGCGGGCCATGTCGGCCACGCGCACGGCCACCTTCTGCGCGCTCAGCGCCGGGGTGGTCACCACCAGCATCTCGGCTTGGGGCAGCAGGCGGGCGAGCGCCATCTGCACGTCGCCGGTGCCGGGCGGCATGTCGATGAGCAGGTAGTCGAGCTCGCCCCAGTCCACGTCGTGCAGGAACTGCTCCACCGCCTTGGCGAGCATGAGGCCCCGCCACATCAGGGCGGTTTCCTCGGTCTCCACCAGCAGCCCGGTGGACACGACCTTCAGCAGGCCCTCGCCGGCTGGGCGCTCGTCGGGCACGATCTTGCCCCGCTCCTCGCCGTCGGCCGGGGGGCGGGCGCCGAGGCGACCCTCCATGCCGAGCATGCGGGGGATGCTGAACCCCCAGATGTCTGCGTCGAGCACGCCCACGGTGAAGCCGCGTGCGGCCAGCGCCGCCGCCAGGTTCACCGTCACCGACGACTTGCCCACGCCGCCCTTGCCCGACGCCACGGCCAGCACCCGCGTGCTGGCGTGCACCTGCGTCGGCGCGGCATTGTCGCGCGCGGTGCGCCGGGCTCGCTCCATCACCCGGGCCTTCTCGGCGGCGTTCAGCTCGTCCCAGTGCAACCGCACGTTCTCGATGCCGGCCAGCCCGGCGACGCGCGTCTCGCAATCTCGCTTGATGGTGGCGCGCAGCGGGCAGCCGGCGGTGGTCAGTGCCACGGTCACGTGACCGGTGGTGCCCTCGCGGTAGGCGTTGCGCACCATGCCCAGGTCGACGATGTTGTCGCCCAGCTCGGGATCCATGACGCCCCGCAGGATGGCGATCATCGCCTCGTCGTTCACGGGAGCATCGGTGGACGCGCTCACGGGGCGCAGGGTAATGGCGCTCGCCGGTGAATCTGAGCCCGATGGCACTAGCATCGGTCGCAGAACGTTTGCCCATGTGGGGCTGATTCGGGAGTCGCTGTTGTGATCACCCTGACCGATACCGCCGCTGAGAAGGTCCACGAGCTCATCACTCAGGAGTTGTCCGAGGCGGGCGGCGAGACCCAGCTGGCGCTGCGTGTCGCCGTGCGGCCGGGCGGCTGCTCGGGCTTCAGCTACGAGATGTTCTTCGACTCCGAAGTGGCCAACGACGACATGTCGCAGGCGTATGGCGACGTCAAGGTGGTGTCAGATCCGATGAGCGCGCAGCTGCTCGAAGGCGCCACGCTCGACTTCAGCGACGGCTTGATGGGATCGGGCTTCGCGATCGACAATCCCAACGCGCAGCGCACCTGCGGCTGCGGCAACTCGTTCAGCTGAGCCGCCCCGAGTCCAAGCCAGTACTGCCCCAGCCTGAATCGGCCGGGGGATCGGCGCAGACCGGCGTCACACTCCAGTTCACCGTCGACGGCCGCGCCGTCGAGGTTCCCGACGACGGAGACACCCTGCTCGGCGTGCTGCGCGACCGCCTCGGCATCGAGACGGTCCTCGACGGCTGCAGCCCGCAAGGGCAGTGCGGCTGCTGCACGGTGCTGGTCGACGACGCGCCCCGCGTGGCATGCGTCACCCCGGCACGCCGGGTGGCGGGGCGCCATGTCACCACCGCCGCCGGTCTGAGCGCCGCAGAGCAACAGCGATGGTCTGACGCGTTCGTCGCCTGCGGTGCAACCCAGTGCGGCTTCTGCACCCCCGGCATCGTGTGCCGCTTCGTCGGCCACGAACGCCGAGGCGCCGACCTGTCGGATCGCGCCACGGTCGACAAGGCACTGGCAGCACACCTCTGCCGCTGCACCGGCTGGCAAACCATCCGCGAAGCAGCCGCGCACGCCTCTGCCCCGCCGTCCGCGGATGCGACCGAACGCGATCCCGACGCCGCCGCCCGCCGCGCATCGATCGAGACCGGCGGCCCTCAGCGATCGGTTCCGGCCAGCGTCCTCGGCGGGTTCGACTTCGGTGCCGACGGCGCACCGCCCGGC
>NZ_JAPYOK010000071.1:0-11470 GCF_028283155.1 Candidatus Poriferisodalis multihospitum
CCGGATCGCCGCCGAGGCGCGGCTCGACGGCGTCTACGTGGTCCGCACCAGCCTGGACGCCGCCTCCATGGGCGCGGCCGAGGCCGTGGGGGGTCACGGCCGTGTGTGTCGTTGCGCTGGCCGCCATTCCGGTCGGTGTGTATGCGACCTACGTCGAGCCGTTCTGGCTGCGGGTGGAGACGGTGTCGCTGGCCGTGGATGGGTTGAACGAGGTGGACGGGTTGAACGGGGTGGATGGGGTGGACGAGCCGATCCGGATCGGCGTGCTGGCTGACCTGCAGACCACGGCGGTGGGTGTGTACGAGCGTGATGCGGTGGAGCGGTTGCTGGGTTTCGAACCCGACATCGTGCTGCTGCCGGGTGACCTGTACCAGTTCGACGCTGGGCTGTTCGACGAGCGGGCGCCGGGGTTCACAGAGTTGATCAGGCGAATTGTGGGCGAGGTGCCGCTGGTGTACCTGGTGAGCGGCAACACCGACACGGTTGCGGGGCTGCGCCGGATCACCGAGGGCACTGGCGCGAGGGTGCTCGACAACGAGATCGATGTGTTCGAGCTCAAGGGGGTGTCGGTGTGGGTGGGCGGAACGACGCTGTTCGGCGACGATGCGGCGGCTCGGCGGATGGCGAGGCGACTGGCTGGTGGCGGGCAGGGACTGGCTGGTGATGGTGTGGGACTAGCCGGCGGCGGCGATGGCGACAGCGATGGCGGCGGCGATGGCGACGGCGACGGAGGGTCGGCCGGCGTGCGGACGGGTCTGGGCGTGCGGTCGGGTTCGGGCGTGCGGATTCTGATCGGGCACAAGCCGGACGCCATTGAGCTGGTGCGGCAGACGCCGGTCGATCTGGTGGTTTCTGGTCACACGCACGGCGGGCAGGTGTCGCTGCCGTGGTTCGGACCGCCGCTGACGCTGTCGAGCGTGCCCCGGCATGTGGCGGCGGGCGGGCTGCACGAGCTGCACGGGACGCCGATCTACGTGTCGACCGGCGTGGGCCGCGAGCGCGGCAACGCCCCGCAGCTGCGATTGGGCGTGCGCCCCTCGATCGGCATCATCGATCTGGTGGCTGGCGACCGATGAGCCGTTTCGTATTCGTGTGACACCCCCTTCGTACGGTTGTTCCCATGTTGAGGAACGGTTCTGGCGGGGCCGGACGGGCTGGCGAGGCGGGTGCTGTGGGCGCTGCCGACGATGATGCTGTGGGCGCATCCGCTGAGCTCTTCTCCGCCGGTGACACGTCCGCCAACCACGCCCGTGCAGAACACCTTGTCACCGGCTCCGCCCAATCGACCCAACTCGCATCGCCCAAACCGAGGTCGCCGTTGCCTCACCAGCTCCGGCCGTCTCGCGAAGCTGGCTACCCCGACCGGTCCGGCCTGTCTGTTCGGCCTGATTCGCCCGAGCAATTGTCGCTGTCCCGGTTGGGTGGTGCGGCGTTGGCCGGGTTGGGGCGCGATGCGCTGTTGGGTGTGCTGGGCGACATCGAGCGGGTCGCGAATCGGCTGGCGGGGTATCGGGCCGAGGTACTGGGCGCGCTGGATGCGCTGAGCCGCTCTGGTGTTGCACCTGATGTTGCGCCGCATCTGTCGTTGCGCGATGCGGCGGGGGTGTCCGAGCGTGACGCCCGCAAGATGGTGCGTGGCGCTGAGAAGGCCCGCGAACACGATGGGGTGCTGGAGGCGCTGTCAGTGGGGGATATCAACGCTGCCCAGGCCGAGGCGCTGTGCGACGCGCGTGTGCCTGATGGGGTGCGCGCCGAACTGGTGGCGGCTGCCGCGGCCGGCGAGGACACCGACGCCACGCGTCGGCGGGTGCGCCGGGCCGAGGCCGACCACTCAGTGGAGACCCCGATGGAGCGCTTCGAGCGGCAGCGCCGGTCTCGCGGCGCGGGCTGGCAGCGAGACCACGAGGGGATGCTGCGCCTGTGGGCCAAGCTCGACCCCGAGGTCGGCGCCGCGGTCGAGGCCGGCTTGGAGGCGCTGCGCCGCCAGTACTGGCTCAACGACAAGCAAGTGCGCAACGGCCGTCGCACACCCGCCCAACGAGACGCCGACGTGCTCGCCTACGCGCTCACGGGCATCACCCACACCGACACCGACACCGCCGCAGTCGAGCGGCTCCACGCCCGCGCCCGACCAGACGGCCACTTCCCCGATCAGCCGGTTGGCGACGACGACGCAGCGATCGTGCTGCGGTTGCCACCGGCGCAGATCAGCGTCCTGATCGGGCTCGACGGCCTGCGCGGTTCAACCGACGAGATGGGCCTCACCGACGCCGGAGTCGAGCTGCCGCCCCACATCGTGCGACGCCTCGCCTGTGACGCCGAGATCATCCCCATGATCCTAGGCGGCCCCGGTGGACCCGCCGACGTCGGCCGTTCGGCCAGAACAGTGCCGCTGCGGCTGCGACGGCTGCTCATCGCCCGCGACAGACACTGCCAATGGCCCGGCTGCAACCAGCCGCCCTCACGCTGTGACGCCCACCACATCCACCACTGGACCGACGGCGGCCCCACCGACCTCGACAATCTCGTGCTGCTCTGCCACACCCACCACCATCACCTCCACCAGCACGGCCACAAGATGATCCCCCAACCCGACGGCACCTGGACCACAATCCAAGAGACGGGGCCCATGCCCGCACCGCGACGAACCAACGGACAACCCCGAGGCCCCTAGGCAGTCGTGAGGCCGGCTGGTCAGAAGCCCGGGACGAAGAATGTGTCCCGGTAGTACTCGAACTCCGCCTTCGCTTGGGCAGTTTTGGAGCCACGCCTTAGGGCACTGCCGCCGAGGCCCTCGACGCGGTCCGGTTCGAACCATCGGATCCACGTGTGCTCGGACATGCCGGCCGCTGAGTCGACCCGCTGCATGCGCGGCACCCCGGCTCGCTCGGTCCAGTGGAGACGAGCCGCCGCCCCGCCGATGGTCCCGGCCGAGGCCATGCCATCGAGCTTACGGCAGCCGGACGGCCGCAAGCCACACTTGATCCGCACGTCATGCCGGGCTGGTCTCGGCGGTACATTCCGCTCAAGCCCTGCCCTCGTAGCTCAGGGGATAGAGCGTCGGTTTCCTAAACCGTGCGTCGCAGGTTCGAATCCTGCCGAGGGCGCCAGGCGTGTTCGACGAGGCCCCAGGCGCCACCGGTGTTGTGGCCGACTCAGCCCAGCAGCGTGTTCAGGGTCGACGACAGCACGGTCGCGGTCTCGGTGGCGGACAGGGCACGGTGGCGGCGGAGGTAGTCGATCGAGTCGAGTTGAGCCAGCAGATCACCGGCCGCGAGCGCCGAGTCACGGTCGGCTGACGTGCGGCAGGCGAGCTCGGGGGCGAACTGCAGCTCAAACTGTTCTCGCAGCTCGTCGCGGACCGTGGCGAGCTGGTCGCTGATGCGGGGCAGCCGGTGGGCATGAGCCAGCGTCGCCCGGTACACCGGGCCGAACGTGTCGTAGAGGCGCACCCGCATGGCTACGAAGGCGTCGATGCGGGCAGCTAGTGGGCCCTCGCCGATGGCGTGCAGGTGGGCGACGGGGACGGCAAGTTCCCGGTTTCGCCTGATGGTGGCCTCGAGCAGCTGGCCCGGATCAGCGAAGTAGCGGTACAGGGAGCGCAACGACAGGCCCGACCGGCTCGCTGCCTGCTCCATGGTGGGGAACAGCCACTCCTCGGCGAACATCTCGAGTACGACATCGAGGACGGCGTCGATATTCCGCTCACGCCGCGCAACCCGGCCGTCCACGGGCTCCGCGTCATGAACACCGGCATCAGGCGACGGCACCGTGCCAGTCGACGCCCGATCAGTCATGACTCAGCAGTCGCAGCATCTCGCGGGCGACCATCGGCGCTGCGTTCTGGTTCTGGCCGGTCACGAGGTTGCCGTCGACTACCCAGTGGTTGGCGAGCGGGTCCCGGAACCGGGTCACGCTCTCGAACAGGGCGCCGGCTTTGCGCAGCTCGGTCTCGGGATGCTGGGGCGTGGAGGTGATCCGCAATTCTCGGACCTGCTTGTCGGTCACTGCCGTCACCCGGCGGCCCTCGACCAGCGGGCTGCCGTCGGCGGCCTTGGCCTGCAGCAGTCCCAGCGGGCCGTGGCACACGCCGCCGATCACACTGCCCTGCTCGTCGGCTTCGGTGATCTTGCGGCCGAGCTCCTCGGAGAACCCGAGGTCGAATGCAGCTCCCCAGCCGCCCGCCAGGTAGACGACGTCGTAGTCGGCAACGTCGAGGTCGCCGACGGCCAGTGACTCCTGCACCTTGCCTCTGAAGACTTCGTCGGCGAGGAAGCGATCGCAGGCCTCGGTGCGCAGTGGGGCGCGCAGCGACTGCGGGTCCACCGGGATGACGCCGCCCTTGGGGCTGGCGACATCCACCGACATGCCGGCATCGGCGAACGCGTAGTACGGCACCGTCATCTCGCTGGCGAACACCCCGGTCGGCTTGCCGATGTCCAGCACGCCATGATTCGTGGCGACAATCAGCGCCCGCCGGCCGCTGACGTCAACATCAATCGACTCAACGTCGTCGGGATGCATGCCGAGCCGCTGCAGCACCTTGCGAAGCGCACGAGCGGGCGGGCGAACCCTGACTGATCCGCTCATCGCCGAGCCGCCAGTGCCTCCGCCGGGCTGCCGCATCGCGTACGGCCACGGCTGATTGCGCTCGGGGACGGCTCGAGCTCGCTCGGCGGCCAGACGTGCCGTCATCTCTGCGAATACCTCGGCCGCCTCCGGGTCGCGCCAGCGGTTGTGCGCCTCGACCGGGTCAGCGTCGAGGTCGTACAGCTCCCACTGATCGGGCAGCGGCTCGGTGCGGTACACCTCCCCGGCAGGGCTGTCGGCCGCAAGGTGCCGCACACCTGGTTGGGTCCACGTCGCCGGATCGTCGAACGTGCGGACGATCTTCCACAGGGACATGCGCCGATCGTCGAATCTGGCTCGAGTCGAGCCGGTTGCTTCCGACTCCTGCTCCGGGTCGCGAGCCGGTGCGGACTGAGCTGCCGAATCGTGCCCGCCAGCCGCTCGGCCAGCGACGCTGCCGACATCAGCGGCAGGGCGAGCGTCGTCAATCCGGCACACGAGGCTCTCGAAGTTGGCGCCGACGTGGGCCGGCACCTGGATGCGCAGCGGCGGGGGCGTTCTTCCCATCCGCCGGGCCATCGCACTGGCACCCGAATCGCCCTCGGGCATGTTGTCGCGGGTCATCAGGTACACCTGACGCTCCCGGTCCGGCTCCGCAACGCCGTCGACCACGTCCATCAGGTCACGGCCGGGCAGCGGGTGCACCTCTGAATGGGTGCTCCGCAGCTCGGCCGCCGCCGATGCTGTATCGATGCCCGCCGCCCCGAGCAACGTCGGCACCAGATCTACATGAGACGTCGGCGCATCGTCGACGACCCGGCCCGCCGTCGCCTGCGAGCCGATCCTGGCGATCACGAACGGCACCCGCGTCGCCTCGTCGTAGAGGTTGAACCACTTCTGGTGCAGCCCGCCGTGCGCACCCAGCAGCTCGCCATGATCCGACGTGCGCACCAGCACCGCCTCATCGGAGCCGCCTTCGGTCACCGCCCGGCGCACCCGGTCGAGCGGACCATCGACCTCGGCATGGAGCCGGTAGTAGAGGCTGCGGTACTCGGCCGCCTGGTTGCGGTACACCCGGTCGACGGCCGGCGCCAGCCCGTAGGTGGTCGGGTACGACGCCCGGAAGGCGATCTGTGCCGCCGGCTTGGTGGACAGGTCCTCGTCGTCGGTGGGCGACGGCGGGATCGGCGGCGGATCGGCGTCGCTGGCGGCCAGCGGGTTGTCGGGGCCGCGGCGGCCGAGCCATGCCGGGGCGAACACGATGTCATGGGGATTCACGAAGCTGGCCACCAGCAGGAACGGCCGCAGTGCTGCCTCGTCGCCAGCCCGGCGGCGGGCATAGCGATCCTCCAGCCAGGCGACCACCCGGTCGGCGAAGAGCGGGTCACGCACGAGCCCGCTGTCTGCCGGGCGCCCGCCGTGGGGCTCGGGGCCGATCCAACCGGAGAAACCGAACGGCCCGAGCGGGTCGGCGTCTAGGTAGGCCTGCTCGGCAGCGGCGTCGACGGTGCCCTCGTCGTCGTTGGTGTCCAGCCGCGCTCCCGCATGGATCAAGTCGGCGTGACTGCAGTGCCACTTGCCCTGGTAGTGCGTGTCGTAGCCGCCGGCCCGGAACCAGTGGCCCAGCGTGGGCACCTCGCCCGGCCGCAGCCAGCGCATCCGGCTGTCGTCGGCCATCTTGCCGAGGCCGTTCGTCTGTGTGACGCCGTGCACGTCGGGGTACTGACCGGTGAACAGCGTGGGCCGGCTGGGCACGCAGGCGACCGACCCCGTGTAGTGGCGCCCGAACGACACGCCGTGGTCCTCGAACCAGGCGGCGCCGCCGAGACGCTTGCGCCACGCCCGCACCTCGGCCGGCTCATACGGCGGCGGGGCACGCTCCTGGTCGGTCATCAAGATGATCACGTCGGGCCGGGCGTTCATGACGCCGATGCCTGCCTGTCACGCCGCAGCACGGTCCGAGCGGTTCGCCGGCATAAGCGAGTCATCACAGGGCAGCCTTCCGCAGGTGTTCGTCGAGTCCGCCCAGCATCTGATTCGACACTTTGGAGAGCTGACGGGACAGCGCCTTCGCGGCCAGTTTCTGCGGCGGGCCTGACCCTGCATCGACCGCGGTGGTGAGCGACACCACCGTGCGGGCGCCCCGCTCGTCGAGATGCCAGGTGCTCCGCAGCGACCGGACTACAGGCAGCCCTTCGATGTCGTAGCCGAGCCGTTCGCCGGGCCGCCACTCGACCACCCGCTCCACCAGCGTCCTGCGCCCGGCCTGGATGCGCCGCACCGTGCCGACCCCAGAGGTCTGGGCGCTCAGCAGGCACGAGTGATCGACGTTCGGCGCCCAGCGCACGATCTCCCCGAAGTCCGCCAGCGCATCCCACACGTCGGCCGCCGCAACCGGGATCGCCAACGTGGAGGTTGTCTCGGTCACAAGCGCAACCCTAGCGGCGAGCTGATCTATTGTCGTTCAGACTGGCAATTGTTTCGCCAGAGCACGGCCGCGAGCGTGAGGCGTGGCCCCACGGCAACATGGAGCCCCTGCGAGCCGGAGGACGCCATGCACGTCAGCGCAACACTGCCCCAGCACAACCTGCCAGCCGTGCCCGACGAGGTGCGGCGGATCGAGGCCGACGGCTACGACAGCGTCGTCACGATGGAGAACCGCCACGAGCCGTTCATCCCGCTGGCGATCGCGGCGGTCAACAGCGAGCGGGTGAAGCTCGCCACCAGCGTGGCGATCAGCTTCCCCCGCAGCCCGATGGTGACGGCCTCGACGGCGTGGGACCTGCAGGCGGCCTCGGGCGGGCGGTTCGTGCTCGGCATCGGCAGCCAGGTCAAGGGGCACAACGAGCGGCGGTTCAGCGTGCCGTGGTCGGCGCCGGCGCCCCGCATGGCCGAGTATGTGCAAGCGATCCGGGCCATCTGGCACACATGGTCGACGGGCGAGCGGCTCAGCTACGACGGCGAGCACTACCAGTTCTCGCTGATGACGCCCAACTTCACGCCCGAACCGCTCGACGGCCCGACTCCGCCGATCATGATCGCTGCGGTCGGCCCCGCCATGCTGCGGGTGGCCGGCCAGCACTGCGACGGGGTCCGCCTGCACGGCTTCTGCACGCCCGACTACTTGAGACGTCAAGTCATGCCCGAGCTGCAGACCGGACTCGACCGGGCCGGCCGCAGCCGAAGCGATTTCTGGGTGACCGGCGGCGGGTTCATCTGCACCGGCCCCGACGACGAGACTGTCGACCGCATGGTCGAGTGGGTGCGCTGCCGGATCGGCTTCTACGGCAGCACCCGGGCGTACTGGCCGGTACTCGAGCAGCATGATCTCGGCGATCTTGGCGAGAAGCTGAACCATCTGTCACGCAACGACGGCTGGGGCCAGATGGCCGGCTGCGTCGATGACGACGTGGTGCAGCTGTTCGCCGCCGTGGGCCGCCATGACCAGATCGCCGGCGCCATTGCCGAGCATTTCGACGGGCTGGTCGACGAAGTCAACGCTTCGGTGTCGATGGACATCGGGGCGGATCTTCCGCCCGACGTGATCCAGGACATCCAGGCCATCCGCAGCGACGGCAACTGATGATGCGCCTGTGATTCATGTCACAGGCCCCTGCAAGACTGCGTCCCGCAGGCAACGAAAGGAACTGCCATGTCAGAAGCAATCGTCGAAGTCCGCGACTACACCATCGATTCCGAGTGGTTCGAGGCGTACAAGCAGTGGGCCGCCGAGCACGCAGCGCCGTGGCTGCGGGAGAACCTCGACGTCATCGACTTCTGGGTTGATGACGGTCATGAGCCCGAGGTCGCCGGGTCCGATCCGCAGGTGTCGCCGCACGGACAGCCGAACGTGTGCTGGATCATCCGGTGGGCCAGCCGGGCCGCGCGCGAGGAGGGTTTCCGGTCGACGCTCGGCAGCCAGGAGTGGCAGGACGTCTGGGCCAAGCACCCCAACCCGAACGCCTACCTGCACCTCAACGTGCGCTTCATGGCGGCTGCTTGATCTAGAACTCGCGGAGGACTGACGAGCGGCTCACGGTGATCGGGCGGGTCGTGGGCGGCGTGTTGCGGCTGCGGCCGACAAAGCGGGGCACGCCATCGGTGATGACGGCGCCGACGGCGATCATGTCGCCGTTCTTCATGGCATCCAGCGCGGTGTCCTTGGTGCCGCCGAGCGGGGCGTCGATCACGATCAGGTCGGCGTCGCGGCCGGCAGAGATCATGCCGTTGTTCAGCCCGAACATGCGGGCCACGTTGCCGGTGGCGGCGCCGATCAGGTGAGCCACGTCTAGGTCGCTGACGGCCGCCATGTGGACGATGGTGTAGAGCATCCCGAGCGGCATGATCCCGCTGCCGGTGGGCGTGTCGGTGCCGATCAGCAGGCGATCGAAGGCGTCGTGGCGGTGGGCTGCTTCGGCGGCGAGGATGCCGGTGCGCAGGTTGCCCGCAGCACAGACCTGCATGCCGATCTCGGTCTTGGCAATCATGTCGTAGTAGCGGTCTTCGATGGCGACCGGACCGCCGTTGATGTGGAACGAGATGTCGGGGTTGATGTCGAGCACGTCCTCGCCGGTCACGGGGAACGTGCCGGGGATGGAGCAGCCGCCGGTGTGCAGTGTGGTGACGAGGCCGGCTTCCTTGGCCATGGCCACCAGCTCGACGTAGTCCTTGGCGCCCTCCACGTCGCCGAAGCCGGCCTTGCAGAGCCACACGCCGTCGGCCCGCACGGCTGCGAAGTCGTCGGGCTCAAGCCCCGGCTCGAGCAGCAGCGACCCGGCATGAACCCGCATGCCGCCGGGCCGGAAGTTCTCGTAGCACTTATGAGCAGCCACCGCGAGGGCCTTCACGCCGGCCAGGTCGTGCGGTCGGCCCGGGATGTGTACCTCGCCCGCTGACAGCGCCGTCGTGGTGCCGCCGTGCAGGTAGCTCTCGAGGTAGCCGACCGTGTTCTGACGTGGCGTGAAGTCGCCGAACGCCACGTGCACGTGCGAGTCGATCAGCCCCGGCGCCACCGTGGCTCCGGCCGCATCGATCACCACGTCGCAATAGTCGAACTCTTCGGCCACGCCGCCGGATGTGCCGATCCACGAGATCAACCCACCGTCGGTCACCACGGTGTTGGCATCGATGAAGGGCTCGCGCCAGTCGCCGCTCAACAGACTGCCGATGTTGATGATCGCGACATGCATCAGGTCACCCCCTTCGACTCAGCCGACATCCGACCAGCACGCATCAGGTCAGCCCGTCCTCGCCCACCGCATCATCGATGCTCAACCAGCCGACATGACGATGGCGGCGATCGGCGGAGCAACTCGCCGTCAGCTCGACAGCCAGCACAGGGCCGATGTTGGCCGTCACGCGCATCAGGTCAGACCGTCCTCGCCGGTGGCGTCTTTGATGCTGAGGCCGCCGACGCGGTGATGCGGTCTACCGCGGTTGGCGAAGCAGCAGATCACGGCGATCTCGTCAGGCAGCGGGGCATCGTGCAGGGTGATGCTCATGGCGTCGTAGTGCGAGCGCACATACAACGCATCCTTGTACGCGAGCGGGATGTCGATGGACGCCCCGGGCTGTGCACGCTTGGTTGCCGATGAGATCCAGGCCGTCCCGCCGCCGGCCGCCTCGCGCAGCACGTTGCCGTACGGGGTGGTCAGCAGTGCCACGCCGTGCTCCTGCTCGCCGTCGAGGCCCACGATGGCCGCCTTGCCATAGCTCATGACCGTGTACGGCTTCATCTGCTCCACCGCCAGCGCCGCGATCACCTCGCCGAGCTCGACGCTGGCCTCGTAGTACGGCGACAGGTCCTGAACATGGCGGCCCGCGTAGTCGTTCTTCACGACCGCTACGACTGCCACTTTGCGCAGTACCGGATCGACGTCGACCCCGGCCTCGCTGCGGGTGTCCTCCACGAACGTCATCATCTTGCGGATCTCCACGACAGCGTCCTTTCCGTGTCGCCCTAGCCGGACTCGCTGCGACCGGATCCATCCGGCTCGCTGGTGTCATGCCCGCCAGGATTCGGCCCAGCATCAAGTTGGCCAGCGCCGTCCCAGAGGGCGTCGTTGCCCTCGAGCATCGCGTCCAGCAGCCGGTCTGCGCCGTCCCAGTCGTAGGTGCGGAAGCTGTGGCCCTGGGTCACGAACTGGGCGCCGGCGTAGAACATCTCGTACTGGGTATGACGGCTGGCGAACTCCGAACCGATGGCATCCCAGGCCAGCTTCAGGAACTTCATCCGCTCGTAGGCCCCCTCGCCCTCACGAGCCGACACCAACGTGCTGTCGAGGACACTGGCAACTTCCGGATGGGACAGATCTTCCACCGACGACGGCAGCATGATCAGCCCGCCGCCGGCCAGCTCCCGGATCTCGGTGATCAGCTGCGGGTACAACGCCTGCGTGGTGACCTGCGCCGAATACAGCAGGTGCCGGTTGGGCACGTAGTGCTCGCCGACATGGTGCCCGCTGGCCTCCATGCCGAACAGCAGACCCTCGATCGAGGCCACCCGGGCGGCCAGCTCGCCCAGCTTCCCCTGCACCATGTTCACGGTGCCGATGGTCTCGGTGAGCCGCCGGGCCACCGCCAGCAGGAATCGCAGCTTCACCACCAGACGAACTTGAGCTTGGTAGTTCTGGTACACGTGCCCCGGCGTGTCATGGAACTGCCGCCGGCACATGTCGGTGTTGCGGTACACGAAGACCCGCTCCCACGGCACCGTCACGTCGTCGAAGTAGATGATGGCGTCGTTCTCGTCGAACCGGTGTGAGAGCGGGTTGTCGAACGGGCTGACTGCATGCTGCTCGAAGCTCTTGCGAGAGACGATCTTGACTCCGGGCATGTCGAGCGGCAGGGCGAAGGAGATGGCCAGATCCTCCTCGCCGGCTTGAAGCGGCTGCAGGTTCGC
>NZ_JAPYOK010000072.1:0-26550 GCF_028283155.1 Candidatus Poriferisodalis multihospitum
CTAGCCCTGCTTGTCTGACACCACAGCCGGTGACCGGGCAGCCGAGGAACGCGAGCGCTGCCGCCGCCCTCAGCTCAGCAGGGCGGGGGCGAGGCGGCGCCAGCCGTCGAATGCTGCTGCGGGGTCGTCTGCGAGGACCTGCACGCAGACGTGGTCGGCGCCGGCGTCGAAGTGGGCGTCCACACGGGCCTTGACGTCTTCTTCGGTGCCCCAGACGACGATGGCGTCGACCAGCTTGTCGGACGGGCCTCCGTCGGGGCCGCCGTCGATGTCGGCCTGGTCGAAGCCCAGCCGCAGCAGGTTGTTGGCGTAGTTCGGCAGGCCCAGGTAGATGGCCATGTTCTTGCGAGCCAGCGCCCGGGCTGAATCGGCGTCGGTGTCCAGGATGGCCATCTGCTCGGGATACAGCGCCGCGTCGGGGCCCATGGTCTCGCGGGCCACCGCGGTGTGCTCGGGCGGCACGAAGTACGGGTGGGCGCCCGCGGTCGCCGTAGCCGACAGCTCCAGCATCTTGGGGCCGAGTGCCGCCAGCACGATCTCGGGCAGCTCCTGGGGGCCGTGGGCCATGAAGCGGGACTTGCCCATGCGCTCGAGGTACTCGCGCATGTAGCTGAGCGGCTTGGAGTAGTCGTGCTTGCGGATGTACTCCACCAGGTGGTGGTGGCTGACGCCGAGACCCAGCAGGAACCGGCCCGGGAACGCCTCGTCGATGGTGCGCAGCGTGTTGGCCATGGTCATGGGGTCACGGGCGTAGATGTTGGCGATGCCGGTGGCGACCTTGATGCTGCTGGTGCCCTCCAGCAGCCGGGCGGCCGCCACGAACGGGTCACGCCCGACGGCCTCGGGGATCCAGAACGCCCCGTAGCCCAGCTCTTCGGCCTCGGCGACGAACTCCACGCCCTGCGCAGACGGCAGTGCGTCGAGCACCCCCGTCCAGATGCCGATGCGTCCCAAGTCGATGCTTCCCATGCTCATGGGCCGTGACGCTACCGCCGCCGCTTGCAGCGCGTCGGCTGCGGGCGCGTGATGCCTAGCGGAGCGTCATACGAAATAGAGTTGAACGTATGACGATGATGATGCTGAGCTTTCGAGCCGATGAGGAAGATGTCGAAGGAATCCGGCAATGGTCCGAGCGTCTCGGCATCGAGCGCTCCGAGTTGATGCGCGACGCGCTGCGCCGCCAACTCGCCCGACTCGCCGCTGCGCACGAGGCCGCGCTGTACGAAGCCGATCCGGTGACGGAAGACGAGCTGTCGCTTGCCGCAGTTGCCGACTGGGGGCCAGCCGAAGACTGGTCGGACTGGCTCGATGCAACGCGGTGAGGTCTGGTTCGCTCGCGCGCCTGACGGTGACAGACCAGTCCTGGTGCTCACACGTGACCCGGTAGCTGACCGGATCGATTCCATCGTCGTCGCGGTGCTGACTAGGACGCGGCGTGGACTGGTGTCCGAACTGCAGCTCACTGCCGCGGAGGACGGCGTGCCGACTGACTGCGTCGTCAACTTCGACAACATCCACACCATCGAGCGTGCCCGCTTCCGACGATTCGTCACCAAGCTCAGCGCGGGTCGCATGGAGCAGGCGTGCCGCCGACTGCAAGACGCCACCGGCTGCTGATATCGAAGGGTCGTTGCCGGATGCCGCTCAGTCGAGACGGCGCAGCTCGCCCATGTAGCGGACGCGGCGGTCCAGATAGTTCTGTACACCCGGCATGATCAGCGGCGTCGTGTCGACGCCCTCGCGGATCTTGGCCGGCGTGCCCACTGCGATCGTGCCTGGTGGCACCTTCATCCCTCCTGGCACCACGGCGCCGGCGCCCACCAGTGCTCGCTCGCCGACCTCAGCGTCGTGCAGCACGATGGCCCCGGTGCCGACCAGCGCCTCGTCGTGCACCACGCCGCCCTCGATGTGGGCCAAGTGGCCGATGGTGCAGCGCTCCCCCACCCGCGTCGACCATTCCTCGGTCACATGCAGCACAGCGTTGTCCTGCACTGATGAGCCGGCGCCCACGAAGATGTCGTTGTCGTCGCCGCGCAGCACCGCACCCGACCAGATCGACGCCTCTGCGCCGATCGTCACCCGCCCGATGATGATCGCCTCGGGCATCACGAAGGCGTCAGGGTGGATGTCGGGCTCGTAGTCGCCAAGCGCATAAATCGGCACGCAACCACGCTATGCGCTCGGCTTGCCCGCGGCAGCCTTCGGGAGGGCGGCCGCCGTGAAGCGGCCGGCGGTACGGTGCCGCCGTGACGAACTCCGATCAGCGCGGCAGCGAGCCGACGCCCCTGCCGCCGACTGCGCCCGAGCGCACCCATGTGCGACGCATTCACGACACCGAGACCGCCGACCCCTGGCACTGGTTGCGCGACCGCGACGACCCCGCAGTCCGCGACTATCTGGAAGCCGAGAATGCCTACACCGAGGCGGCGACTGCCCACTTGGCCGAGCTGCGCGAGGCAATCTTCGGCGAGATCAAGCTGCGCACCAAAGAGACCCACCAGTCGCTGCCTGCGCCGAAGGACGACTGGGAGTACCGGGCTCGCACAGTGGAGGGACTGCAATACGTCGTCCATGTGCGCCGTCCGCGGGGCGGTACCGACGACGACGAGGTCGTGCTGCTCGACGAGAACGAGCTGGCCGAGGGCCACGAGTACTTCGCCGTCGGCGACCTGGCGGTCAGCGGGGACCATCGCCTGCTCGCCTACACCTTCGACACCGACGGCGACGAGAAGTACGCACTGACGGTCTTCGACATCGAAAGCGGCGAAGTGCTCGACGGGCACGACACTCCGGACCCTGGGAGCGGGCTCGCCGAGCTGAGCTACGGGCTGGTATGGGCGAACGACAACAGGACGCTGTTCGCCGTGCGCACCGACCCGGCCCAGCGGCCCGATCGGGTGATCCGCCACGTCGTCGGCAGCGACCCGGCCCGCGATGTAGTCGTCTTTCGGGAGGACGACGAGCGTTTCTGGGTGGGCGTCGGGGCCACTCGCAGCGAGCAGTTCATCGTGATCGGCTCGCAGTCCAAGACCACTTCCGAACACCGACTCCTCAATGCCAGCCGACCCGAATCGGAGCCGCTGCTCGTTCGGGAGCGCGCCGAGGGCATCGAGTACGGCGTCGACCACCAGGGCGACCGGCTGCTGATCGTCACCAACGACGGTGCGCAGGACTTCCGGCTGGTCGAGGCACCGGTGCCGGGCGCGGGCGACGCTGCGGTCGGTGGCCATGACGCGAGCGAAGGCGGCACTGCCGCTGCCGCCGACCCTCCGGCCGCTGATGATGCCGTCGACGATGGCAGCGCGTGGCGCCAGCTGATCGGCGCACGGCCTGGCATCCGGCTCGAAGACGTGGACTGCTTCGGCGATTTCGTGGTCGTTCACGAACGGCAGGACGGGTTGACCTCGCTGCGGGTGCACGACACCCGCAGCGCGCCGCGCGACGAGCTCGGCCCGTCATTCGAGATCGAGATGCCTGAGCCGGTCTACGAGGCCGGCGGCGGGGCAAACGCCGAGTTCGACACCCGGCGCTACCGCTTCGGCTACACGTCGATGGTGACGCCGCCATCGATCTTCGAGCTGGACCTCGACAGCGGCGAGCGCGAACTGCTCGACCAGCTCCCGGTGCTCGGCGATGTCGACTTGGCCGCCTACACCACCGAGCGCATCACCGCCACGACACCCGACGGCACCGCGGTGCCGATCAGCTTGGTGTGGAAGCCGGGCGCGGTGAACTGGCCCGCACCCTGCCTGCTGTACGGCTACGGGGCCTATGAGATCCCGATGCCGGCGTCGTTCTCCACGGCCCGGCTGTCGCTGCTGGACCGGGGCGTGCTGTTCGCCATCGCGCACGTCCGTGGCGGCGGCGAGCTGGGGCGGGCCTGGTACGAGGGCGGCAAGCTCGCCAACAAGCTCAACACGTTCGACGACTTCGCTGCCTGCGCCAGCCACCTGGCCTCAGCAGGCTGGGCAGACCCGGCCCGGATCTGCGCCCGTGGCGGCAGTGCCGGCGGCCTGCTGATGGGCGCGATAGTGAACCGTCACCCGGAGCTGTTCTGCGGCGTCGTGGCCGAGGTCCCCTTCGTGGACGTGCTGAACACCATGCTCGACCCGGCCATCCCCCTGACGGTCACCGAGTACGACGAGTGGGGCGATCCAGCCGACCCCGTGGCGTTCGAGACGATCCGGTCGTACGCGCCGTATGAGAACGTCGAGCCAGCCCACCATCCGGCACTGCTGGTGACCGCCGGGCTGACCGACCCACGGGTGCAGTACTGGGAGCCCGCCAAATGGGTTGCCAAGCTGCGAGCGACCACAACGTCGACGAAGCCGATCCTGCTGCGCACCGAGCTGGGAGCCGGCCACGGCGGCCCGTCCGGTCGCTACGACGCCTGGCGCGACGAGGCCTTCATTCTGGCCTTCATCTGCGATGTGCTCGGCGTGGCGTAGCCGCACGAAGAAGACGCTTGCGGCCTGAACCACATCGAGCAGGCACCGGTGGCCTGGGCCACGAGCGGAAAACACCCGCTGCGTAACGGATCAGAACAAGACCACTACGGCGAGCCCTGCCAGCAGGCCATTGCGCAGCAGCGAACCGGCGCCGACTGGCTTGGACGACCAGCGGCCGAAACATGCACACGCAGGACGCTCCTCACGCGGGCGCCGCAACACCCGCGTCAACGCTGCGCTGAACGCCCCCAGCAGTGCCAGCGCCAGCCACGCCGGCCACGGCTCGGCAACCCCGGCCGCCAAGCCCGCCCCCAGCACGATCTCGAGCGGCGCGACGAACGGCACCGACCACCGCGGTGCACCCATCGCGCGAGCAGCACCCGGCCAGGACGGGTCGCGCAGCTTCAGTGCCCCAGACGCCAGGAGCAGCGCTCCCAGCACGATGCGGGCGACGGTGCCGATCACACGATCACCGTGCCCGGCGCATCGGCCCGCCCTCAGGCAAAGGTGCCGTAGCCGCCCTTCCAGAACAGCAGGGGATCCTTGGCATCGAGGATCTCGAGCTCCACCACACGGCCGACCACGATGTCATGGTCTCCCCCGTCGTGGACGGCTTCGATCGTGCAATCGATGTAGGCGATGGAGCCGTCGATGATCGGAGCGCCGGTGGGCCCGGGCCGCCAGCTCACCTCTGCGAACTTGTCGTCGGACCGGCTGGCCATCACGCCGCAGGTGGCCATCTGATCCTGGGCCATGACGTTCACGCAGAAGCTGCCCGCAGCGCGGATGTCGCTCCACGTCGTCGAGTCCTTGGTGGGCAGGAATGCCACCAGCGGCGGATCGAGCGACACCGACGTAAACGAGCCGATGGCCATGCCGACCGGCCGACCGTCGGTCATGGCCGTCACGGCCGTGACCCCTGTGGGGAAATGCCCCAGCACGTCCCGGAAGAGCCTGCTGTCGATGGTGGGCTGGTCGCTCGCGTCAGTCACGGCTGCAACCCTAGACAGGCCACTGGCTGCGGGGCGTCGTGGGCGCCGCGTGCCGCGCGAGATGCCACCGGCATGCCGGTTCGGTCTCGGTGCGGCAGCCGTATGTAGCCTCCGGCCATGGCTACGAGCGCTGACCGCAACATCGCCGAGGACCAGGCGGCGGGCGTGCCGCCCGACGGCTTGGTGGCCGTGGTGAAGCGGGACTGCCCGACCTGCGAGCTGATCGCTCCGGTGCTGGCAGACATCGAGGCTCGGGGTTCGCTGACCGTGTACACCCAGGACGATCCGGCCTTTCCCGAGTCGATCACCGCCAAGGTGCACGACGCCGATCTGGCGTTCTCGTGGCACCGCGACATCGAGACGGTGCCCACGCTGATGCGCTTTGCGGACGGCGATGAGGCCGGTCGCATCGTGGGCTGGTCCCGACCCGAGTGGGAAGCCTTCACCGGACTGGACGCCCTTGGGGACAGCTTGCCCCCTCACCGGCCGGGCTGCGGATCGCTCTCGGTCGCCCCGTCGATGGTCGACGTGCTGGCCGCCCGGTTCGGCGGCGACGGTCTGACCGCTCGGCGGGTCGAGTTTGGCTCTCTGGAAGACGCCCAGGAGGCGATGCACGACCGGGGCTGGTCCGATGGCCTGCCGCTCGTGGCACCTACGGCGGAGCGGGTCTCGGCGATGCTGGCGGGAACGTCACGCGCCCCCGACGAGGTGGTGGCCAACGTCGCACCCGATCTCGCCGACTGCACGGTCACCAAGGCCGCCGTCAACGCGGTGATGGCAGGCTGCCGGCCCGAGTACTTCCCGGTGGTGCTCGCGGCGCTGACCGCCGTCTGCAACGACACGTTCAACATGCACGGAATGCTCGCCACCACCATGCCGGTGGGGCCGGTCTTCATCGTGAACGGCCCGATCGCCCGCGAGATCGGCATGAACAGCGGCATCAACGTGTTCGGGCAGGGCAACCGGGCCAACAGCACGATCGGCCGGGCGGTGCAGCTCATCGTGCGCAATGTGGGCGGCGGTCGGCCGGGCGAGGTGGATCGAGCCGCACTCGGCCAGCCCGGCAAGGTGGGCTTCTGCTTCGCTGAGATCGAAGGCACCGCAGATGACGGCGATGGCGGCGCCGAGAGCGCCGGTGGGGACGGCTGGGTGCCGCTGTGTACCGACTTCGGCTTCGAGCCCGGCACCAACACGGTCACGGCATTCCCGGGCGAGGCGCCCCGCTCGGTGGTCGATCAGCTCTCGCGCGATCCCGAGTCGCTGGCCCGCACCATGGCGGTCGCGCTGAACGCAATCCACCATCCGAAGCTGGTGCTGGGCTTTGATGCGATCCTGGCCGTGGCGCCGGATCACTCCCGCGTGTTCATCGACAGCGGCTGGACGCGCCGGCAGACCGCCGAGCGCATCAACGAGTTGACGACCCGTCCCGGCTCGGAGCTGGTCCGCGGCGCCGGCGGTATCGCCGAAGGGGTCCCCGAGTTCCTGGCCGAGGCCGACCTGCCGAAGTTCCGTGACGGCGGCCTGCACCTGGTGCACTGCGGCGGCGGCGCCGGGCTGTTCTCGGCGGTGATCGGCGGCTGGGTGAATGGCGACGTGGGCGCTCAGCCCGTGTGCGTCGAGATCGATCCCTGGCGCTAGCAGGGCCACCTCGTCCGCGCTTGCCGCTCTTGCTCCCAATCTCGATTCGAAACGGGCTCACGGGCCGCTCGGGCCCGGAGGCGGCTACAGTCGATGCCGACGTGCCCACCGGATTCCAACACAGGGGGGACCACATGAGCACTGTCGTCTTGGACCCGACGAACGAAGCGGCACCCGCCCATCGTGAACGGGTCACCCGGCCCGATTCGCTGGATGGCCTCACCGTGGGCCTGCTGGACATCAGCAAGCCCCGAGGCGACCGCTTCCTGAACCGGCTCGAGGAACGGCTGACGGAGCGGGGACTGCGCGTCGAGCGCTACTCCAAGCCCACGTTCACCAAGCCGGCCCCGGTCGACCTGCGCCACGAGATCGCCACCAAGTGCGACGTGGTGATCGAAGCGCTAGCCGATTGAGGCAGCTGCACGTCGTGCAGTGTGCACGACATCGCTGATCTGGAACGCCGCGGCATCCCGTCGGTGTTCGTCGCCACCGTCCAGTTCGTCGACGGGGCCGAGGTGCAGGGCAAGGCGCTCGGCTTCGACCCGGCGGCCGTGTGGGTGGAGCACCCCATCCAGGACCGCACCGACGATGAGATGGTCGCCATCGCCGACAAGGCCTTCGACGAGCTGATCGAACAGCTCGTGGCTGCTTGAGCCACGAGCCGACAGGCACAGCGTGGCTGCTTGAGCCACGAGCCAGACAACTACAGCGTGGCCGCTTAGCCCAAGCGAATCTGGCTGCTCGTCGCGCTGACCAAACCCTCAGCAATCAACTCGTCGACGAGTCGCTGAACGCGGGCTGCGTCGCCTTCGAGCCCCATCGCCGCAGCGGCCCGTTCCGTGGGAAGCGGGCCATCTGACAGTGCTGCGAGCAGGCGGCCCCTGGCCTGGCGGTCGCTGCCTTCGAACGGCGCCTGCCGCGCACTGACCCCGGCGCTGCGGTCGGCTGGATCTGGTCGATCCGAAGGCTCCGAGCCCAAGACCTCGCCCGCCCACGCACACCACGGTCGCGCCGGGCAGCGAATGCAGCTCGGATCGCGCTTGGTGCAAACCTGGGCACCAAGGTCCATCATCGCCTGGTTCCATGCCCAGCTCTCCCCCGCGGGCACCAATTCGTCCGCAATCCGCTGGGCTTCTGCAGGAGCCAGCCGACGACCTGTCCAGCGGGCCAAGATGCGGCCCACGTTGGTATCTACCACGCCGGTGTCGATGCCGAAGGCGAAGGCCTGAACTGCCCGAGCGGTGTACGGCCCCACGCCAGGCAGCGCCAGCAGGTGTTCGAGATCGGCGGGCACCCGGCCGTCGTGGTGCTCGGTGATGATCGCCGCCGTCCGCCAGAGGCTGCGAGCGCGTCGGGGATAGCCCAGCCCTTGCCAAGTGGCGAGCACATCGGCAAGCTCCGCCGCCGCGCACTGCTCCGGCGTCGGCCAGCGCTCGGCGAACGCCTTGAAGTACGACAGCACCCGGTCCACCTGGGTCTGCTGCAGCATGACCTCCGAGACGAGCACGAGCCACGGGTCTCGCGTGCGCCGCCACGGCAGATCCCGCCGCTCGGACGCCCACCAACCGATCAGTTCGGCGTGGCGTGAGCCACGCGCATCCGACTCCGCATGGCGCAAGCGATCAGCCCTCGCCGACGGCCGCCTCGTCGCTGTAGGGGAAGCGGCGCTCGGGGGCAGCTTCCCGCTTCCAGATCATGACCTTGCGGCGGAAGTAGCACACTTCTTCCGAGCGCTGGTTGAACGCCCGTGTCTCCACGGTCACCACGCCTCGATCGGGCCGCGAGCCGGACTCACGCTTGTCGAGCACTTTGGTGACGGCATAGATCGTGTCGCCGTGGAACGTGGGGCGCGAGTGCGTCAGCGTCTCGACCTCGAGGTTGGCGATGGCTGCGCCGCTCACGTCGGGCACGCTCATGCCCAACACCAGCGAGTACACGAGATTGCCCACCACCACGTTCTTGCCGTGCACGGTCTCGTGCTGGGCGAACCACTCGTTGGTGTGCAGCGGGTGGTGGTTCATCGTGATCATGCAGAACAGGTGATCGTCGGCCTCGGTGATGGTCTTGCCGGGCCAGTGCCGGTAGACGTCGCCGATCTCGAAGTCCTCGAAGTAGCGCCCGAACGGGCGGTCATGGACGGTCACAGGAACCTCCGTGCGGTGGTCTGGAGCAGTGGTGCTGGAGCAAGGGTCGAGTCATCGTACGGCGCAACGTCCTCGCTGACCGGACCCAGCCCCGTCACTGCCCGGGCCGCGCGCAGAAGCGGGCTTTAGCCTGTGCGGCTGTGACGATGACGGGGACGAGATGACTGCCGACGCTGGCCTTGCTGTGACCGAGCCGGATATACAGGCGGCGGCCGATGCGCTGGCGGTGGGCAACGCCGCGTTGAGCCGTGCGTGCAGCCATGCGGTCGGCATGGGCGACGACCACCAGTGCTTCCTGTACGACTTGGCCCACACGGCGTCAGCGCTGCGCATCTGCGATTCGCTGGTCGCGTGGGGTGCGCTGGGCGATGCCGAAGCTCGGCTCGCCTGCGGTTTCATCGCCGACGCCCTCGGAGAATTCCACGCTCGGCTGTTCGCCCGAGAGGCCCAGTGGGGTCTCGCACCCGGCGCCCTCGACGACGCTCGCGACTTCGTAGCCGCCTACCGCGACCCGGCCTACGTGGCCACGCTGGCCGGCCTCGACGCACCCAGCCACCTCAACGACGACTTCGAGCTCGTGGCGGAGACCTTCCGCCGCTTCGGCGAGGACAAGATCGCTCCCGCCGCCGAGCACATCCACCGGGGCGACACCGACATCCCCGAAGACATCATCGGTGGGCTGGCCGAGCTGGGCTGCTTCGGCCTGTCGGTGCCCGAGGAATACGGCGGGTTCGCGTCCGGCTCCGAGAGCGACTACCTCGGCATGGTCATCGCCACCGAGGAGCTGTCGCGGGCATCGCTGGGTGCGGGCGGCTCGCTCATCACCCGGCCTGAGATCCTCACCCGGGCACTGGAGCGCGGTGGCACCGAGGAGCAGAAGAAGCACTGGTTTCCCCAGATCGCCACCGGCGAGACCATGGTGGCGGTCGCCGTGACCGAGCCCGACTACGGCAGCGACGTGGCCAACCTGGTCGTGTCGGCATCGCCCACCGAGGGCGGCTGGCTGATCTCGGGCACCAAGACGTGGTGCACCTTCGCCGGCCGGGCCGACGTGCTGATGCTGCTGGCCCGCACCGATCCAGACCGGCGCAAGGCCCACCGTGGCCTCAGCCTGTTCATCGTTCCGAAGCCCCAGTCGGAGGGCCACGACTTCCGGTTCACCGACGAGCGGGGCGGCACCATCGAGGGACGGGCCATCGCCACGCTGGGCTACCGGGGCATGCACAGCTTCGAGATCGCCTTCGACGACTGGTTCGTGCCGGCGGAGAACCTCATCGGCGGCGACGACGGCATCGGGCAGGGCTTCTACCTGCAGATGGCCGGTTTCGAGAACGGGCGGCTGCAGACTGCGGCCCGGGCGGTGGGCGTGATGCAGGCGGCCTATGACGAGGCCCGCGCCTACGCCGACGAGCGCAAGGTGTTCGGCCAGCCGATCGCTGAGTACCAGCTGACGCAGGCGAAGCTGGGCCGCATGGCGGCGATCATCGCCGCCGCCCGCCAGTACAGCTACGAGGTGGCCCGCATGATGGCGCGGGGCGATGGCGCGCTCGAGGCCTCGATGATCAAGGCGTATGTCTGCAAGGCCGCCGAGTGGGTGACCCGCGAGGCGCAGCAGCTCCACGGCGGCTTCGGCTTCGCCGAGGAATACACCGTGAGCCGGCTGTTCGTGGACGCCCGGGTGCTGTCGATCTTCGAAGGCGCGGATGAGACGCTGTGCCTCAAGGTGATTGCACGCCGGCTTCAAACCCAGAAGGCCTGACTCCGTTTTCTGCGCAAATGTGCCGCCGACGTCGGCATTTCCGCACACAGAATCGCACTGCCTGCACGAAACTGAGGGAACAAGGACTGACGGGCACGGGATAGCTTCGGCGCGTGCACCCGATGGAGCATCTGCGCTATGTGGCGCGTGCGGGCGACCTGTCGCAGGACGTGCTGGTGCGCGAGGCCGCATCGGCGCTGGGCGCGCTCGCTTCGGACCCGCTCGAGCTGGTCACGGTGTGCCGTCGCATCCTCGATAAGTATCCGATCGCCGGCGCGCTGTGGTCGATGGCAGCGCGGGTGTGCGCCTCGTCGCAGCCGTACCGGGCGGCACACGAGTTCGCTGCCGAGCTGCGAGCCGATGCCACTGCCGACCGCGCCGCCGTTGCGCTGCCCGAGGGCGCCACGGTGTGCCTGCTGGGTTGGCCCGACCTTGCCGCTGAGGGACTGGGCCGACGCGCCGACATCGAGGTGCGCATCATCGACGCCTACGGCGAGGGCGCCGGACTGGCCCGGCGACTTGCCGGCGAAGGCTGCGAGGTGACCGACGTGCCGCTCGCCGGCTTGGCGGCTGCGTGCTCGACCGCAGAGGTGATCCTGGTGGAAGCTGCCGCCGCCGGTCCCGAAGCTGTGATCGCAGCCGGCGGTTCCCATGCCGCCGCTGCGGTCGGATACGTGTCGGGCGTGGAGGTTTGGTGCATCGTCGGGCAGGGACGTGCACTGCCGCAGCCGCTCTTCGAGGCCGCCGCGGGCTCCGTGGCCGACGAGCCGTGGGAATGCGACGAGGAGATCGTGCCGATTGGTCTGTTCAGTCACGTCGTGGGTCCGGGCGGCATCGAACCGGCCACCGGCTGGCAGCGGGCCGACTGCCCCCTTGCCGCCGAGCTGCTGCGCCCGCCGATCTGACAACCGGCGCATCGGCGCATGAACCGTGGCCGCGCCCACCGGGAGCGCTAGTTTGCCTGCCGTGCTTGACGCGCCGTCCACCGACATCAAGCTCGAGACGCTCACCGGCCACACCCACACGCTGGCCGAATGGCTGGTGGTGTTCAACCTGATGGGCGTCGTCATCGACCCCTACACGCACCAGAGCGGCTGGATCCTGCCTACTGCATCGCGCCTGTTCCTGGTGTACGAGGAAGCCGACGTGCGCTGCGCATTCGTGGTGTGCAGCGATGCGCACGGCGCCCGCAGCTTCCTGGGCCGCTTTGCCGACGAGCATTTCGTGCTGCTCGACCCCGAGCGCGAGTTCGTTCGATCGCTGGGACTCGAACGGCTGCCCGCCCTCGTGCATCTCGCCCAGGACGCCAGCGTGCTCGGCGCGGCCCAAGGCTGGAATGCCGGGGAGTGGTCGGACGTCATCGACGGCGTCGAAGAGGCCATGGACTGGCGGGCACGCCCGGTGCTGCCCACAGCCGACGACCCGGGCAACTTCGAAGGCACACCGGCATTGAGCTAACCCCCGTCGTTCCGGCTTGCGCGAAACCGAGGTTTCAACCCTTGTCGAGCACACGTGCGATCGCTTCCTCTGCTGTCACACCCTCTTCTGAGTTGCGCAGCCACTTTCGCACGCTTCTTCGAACGACTTGAGTGTTGAGGTTCGTGGTTCCGCGCCGCGCACATTCCTCGTCGACAACTCGCTTCGCACCCTGCGCAGCGTTGCGGGATGCATGGACGACTTCGAGATGTACTGCTGATGTTTCATCGAACTCCGGAATCGGAAGCTTCCACAATTGAGAGTGCAGGTCCCTCGGACCGTATAGGCCCTTCGACATATGTGGGGCAACCATCGACCGGATTTGTTCTGCATTGATGACTCCACAAAGGAACTCGGCCTCCAATCGGCTGCGTACGGTGATCCAATACAGAGAGTTTTCCACAATCACGGACTCGTCTTCACAGATAGCCGC
Organism: Candidatus Poriferisodalis multihospitum; assembly: GCF_028283155.1. Lineage (NCBI taxonomy): Bacteria > Bacillati > Actinomycetota > Acidimicrobiia > Acidimicrobiales > Candidatus Poriferisodalaceae > Candidatus Poriferisodalis > Candidatus Poriferisodalis multihospitum. The sequence goes on from NZ_JAPYOK010000072.1 coordinate 12,891, forward strand.
TACTGGCCACCCTGACTTGGGGTACAGCACTCGAAGTCCTGCGCCGGTAGAAAGGGAGTCGGAGTCCAATTGCACCGAGAGCTTGCCCATGTGATCGAGTTGGTTCGCCAATGTCGTGTTGCGCCGAGCCTCCCACATTGCCGAGACTTCAACCCACCACTCCCGCATTCTGGGGCACAGCGACGTGAGATCAACTCTGTTGCGATCGTCTTCACGTCGGGTCAGCGTCCAATCGTCAGCTATCGGCAGTAGCGCGAGTTGGGGAGTCAGCATCAGGAATGGAGCGATGCTCTCGCCAAGCGCAACCTTGAAGAGATGCGTGCGCTCAACAGTTCGCTGCGCAAGAGAGTCAAGGTTGAGCGAACGCCAAGGCTTCTTGTCGTTCGGACCTCGACGAGGATCAACGCGAATCGAGTCACTAGCGGCTACGGGACCGGTCAGTGGATTCTCATCAACAAAGAAAAGGCACCTCGGGTAGATGGTGGCGCCGTTGCGCGCGAACTCCGAGTATGGAGATTGGAACTTGGAAGTCCTAACCAGACGCCTCGTCGATCGCTCGACGTCCAAGGAATCGGGCTCGCCTGTCCATTGTTCAACGTGATTTGGAAGTCCTTGGCTGACTTCTTCTCGACGCCCGAAGACAACGCATGCAGGCACAGGAAAGAAATTGTTCGGTTCAAGAGTCTCCAGATCCCAAGGAATCGAGCACGCCATATTCATATTGAGTTCTGCGCCGGGTACGAGCCAGCGTCCGGTGCGCCAACGGGTGTACTGGCCTTGGGCCAAAGCCGAGTGCGGCATCACCATCGCGCAGACTCCACCAGAGGCGAGGTAGAGATCCGCACACCGAGTAAAGAAGAGCGCGGCCAAGTCAGCGTTCGTCGCGTATTGCGCGCCCTCCCAGATTCCGTAGTCGACGCTGAGCTGACGCAGACGTGCTCCGAGGCGGGCAACGGTTTGGTTGTACGTGATCCAAGGCGGGTTGCCGACGACGACGTCGACCGACTCTGCAGCGATGATGAGTGGACGCACAACGTTGCGGGCGTAGTAGCTCCAGATGTGGTCCCGGCCTTCGGAATGCAACTCGGCGAGGACGCCCAATGCGGACGCCAACTGCAAGCGCTCCACCTCTTCAACGCCAGCGTCCACGAGTGCCTGCTCAGGATCACCGCCAGAACGGATCTGTGCGGCGACAGCCTCCATGGCAGCGTCGAAAGTTTCGGGTCGCTCAATAAGCGACCGCGGGAATCGCAGTTCGCGACGACGAGGATCGCCGGTAACGGGGACGGCGACTTCGAGCTGGCCCAACATGCCGTCAGATTGGGTGATCATCTGTAGCGAGTCGCCTAGGTACACCGGCGGTGCGAAGGCCAGTCGCGATTGAGAGCCAGCGATAGCATCGCGAGCCGCCAGAACCCACTCTGATCGCGCAAGATGGACGGCGACGGGGTGCACGTCGATGCCGACAACGTTGTGCCGCAACTTGTCCAGGACTGCTTCTGGTCGCACTTCTGCTTCTCGCGCGGTGGAGAGCAGATTCTCAATGGCTGCGACAAGAAAGCTCCCGGAACCGCAGGCCGGGTCAAGGACGCGTTGCTGCAACGGGTCGGTGACTACGGACTCAACAATTGCTGTCGCGAGCCAACCTGGCGTGTAGTACTCACCAAGCTGCTCGCGCTCTACGGCCGGAATAACGCTCTGATATAGCGCCGAGGCCAAACCGAGTTGTGCACTCGGCCAGTCGTACGACGCCACCCATGCGGCCATTTCTCGAATGACGTCGAGTCCGCCGTCGACTTCTGTCAACCACGTAAAGAAATCGGATTCGATGACGCCTTCGATGCCGGTATCGGATGCGAATTTGCGGCCAATGAGCAGATCCGCCGGATCATTGCTGCACAAGCGTTCTATGTCAATGCCGTAGGTCGACTGAGTGATCATGCCAATCATCGTCACCAAGTAGGTGTGCCGGACGAATAGGCTGTGCAGCGTCTCTTCTGGGCCGGAACCGACGATCTCGCCGAGCGCCACCGCCAGCAGTTCCTGCCAGAGATCGTACTTGATTGCGACAGTTCGTTCCTGTCCGTGCTGTTCGAACAGTTTCCTAATCTGCTCGATCTGCGTCACATATACAGGGCTGGCCGGGCCGAACTCTGTCCCGATTGTGTCAACGTGTACCGCCTTTGCGTGACGGCCGCTAAAGATGTACTCATTGAGCCAGCGAAAGAGCTTCACGCCATCATTTGGCTTTTCCAGGGTGAACGCCCACGGGTAGGCCGTAGGGATATCGAGCTGACCAGTGGTACGCCGCAACCAATGCCGTCCATCGGTCAACACGCCGATATTCACATCAGGCGATGATTTGAGATAGCCATCGAGTTGGGCCACGTGCTCAGCGGCGGGCGTCGCGGCGTCGGCAGCTGTGCCGATCAACCTCTTTACTTCGATGAAGGCGTCGGACAAAGCCAAGTCGACGCGACGTCGCGCTATTCGCTGGGGGTCAGGACTCGCTTCGGACTGAACGTCATAGGAGTCGGTGAGTTCGGTTTCCACCAGAAAATTGCGAACCGCCGACCGGATGTTGTCCTCGTGGGCGCCCGTGCCATGCCAATGAAGCAACTCGCCGGCCAATTTGACGAACCGCGGATCGTCTGCGCTGAGCTCGGTGTTCATCGTCACGGCTGTGAGTGTGCCACCCCGTTGCTACACCAACCATGATCCACGACACAAGTACGCCGCTTCCAAGCATGCAAGCGCTAGGGCCGCCAGCCCTTCTGGCGGTACATCGAGCGATCGGCGGCGTGCAGCAGGGCCCCGGCGGTTGCCTCGCCCCCGCGTCCCGTGGCGCTGCCGATGCTGACGGTGACACCCATCTCGGCCAAAGGGTCGCCGGTCTCGCGCTGCGCAGGCGCTTGGGTAAGCGATGCCTGTAAGCGCTCGGTGACGATCTCCATGTCGGCTGCGCCGCGCAGCCCGCCGCACACCACCACGAACTCGTCGCCGCCGACGCGGGCCACCACGTCAGACGGCCGGACCGCATCGCGCAGGCACTGCGCCACGGTGACCAGCACCAAGTCGCCAGCGAGGTGGCCGTGCTGATCGTTCACCTGCTTGAAGGCGTCGATGTCGCAGAAGGCCACGCCGACCATCCGGCCGGTGCGTGTCGAGCGCGCCAGCTCGGTGTGCAGGTGGCGCAGCGCCCCGTCGCGGGTGGCGGCGCCAGTCAGCGAGTCGGCGCGCCACGCTCGACGCCAGCGGCCCGACGCCAGCCACCAGCCGCCGCCGAGCGCTGCGGCCAGAGCAGCAGCGCCCACGCGCAGCCCGGATGCAACCGACCGGCTCACAGAACTCCCCCGCACTGCCGACGCTGATCGGGGCGGCGGGCAGCGCTCATCGGGCGGTCCAGCCCCCGTCCACCATGAGCGAACTGCCGGTTACGTAGCTGCTGGCGTCGCTGGCCAGGAACAGCAGCGCCCCGTCCAGTTCGTGCTCGTGCCCGGGGCGCCGCATCGGGGCGTTCCGGCTGATCCACGCCATCGAGCGATCGTCGTCGAACATCGGCGCCGTCAGCTCAGTCTCGAAATAACCGGGGCACAGGGCATTGACCCGCACGCCTCGGGTGGCCCACTGCACGGCGAGATCACGGGTGAGGTTCACCAAGCCCGCCTTGGATGCGGCGTACGCAGGCTGCAGGTTGGGCGCCGAGGCCACATGCCCGTGCACCGATGCCACATTGATGATGCTGCCCGTGGCCTCCCGGCCGATGATGTCGGCGGCGACCAGTCCCGCCAGCAGGAAGCACGCGTTCAGGTTGATGTCGACCACGTGCCGGAAGCTCTCCACGTCGGCCTGCTCGCCGGGGTTGATGGCGTCGCTCACGCCGGCGTTGTTGACCAGCACATCGACCTTCCCATAGCGGTCCACCACTTGCGCCACCAGGTCTCGGCAAGCGTCGTCGTCGCCCACATCGCACCGCACGGCGAGTGCATCGGGCAGCTCGGCGGCCAGCGCCTCCAGCCGGTCGGCCCGTCGGGCGGCCACGGCCACCTTGGCGCCCGCCGCCGCGAACACCCGGGCGAAGCGGACCCCGAAGCCGCTCGATGCACCGGTCACCAAGCACACCTGCCCATCGAGCCGGAATGGCGAGCTCAGATCGATCTGCCCGTTCGCTGCTGGCTGGTTCATTGACGCCCTCTCATCAGCACCGTCACGTATCGCCCGAGGGTACGGTGCACAGCAACGCCGTTCATGCCGACCGCCGCCGGGAGCGCCACCCGGGTCGAAGCGGCTGCAGTGTCCTAGCGTGGGCCCCATGAAGATCCGGATCGGCTTCGGGCTGGGCACGCGCAGCTTCACCAACGACCACGCCACCTTCGACCCGTTCGTGGACGCGCTGGAGGACAACGGCTTCGACTCGCTGTGGCTGAGCGAGCGGCTGGGCGGCGAATGCCCCGACCCGATCGTGGGCCTCGCGTACGCGGCGGGCCGCACCAAGCGCATGAAGTTCGGCATGTCGGTGCTGGTGCTGCCGGGCCGGAACCTGGCCGTGCTGGCCAAGGAACTGGCCAGCCTCGACCGCCTGTCCGACGGCCGGCTGCTGCCCGCATTCGGACTGGGCGTGGCCGATGTGCACGAGCAGGCGGCCTTCGGCGTGGAGCGCCGCGAGCGGGCGAAGATGTTCAACGAGGCCCTGCCGCTGCTGAAGCGCTTCTGGGAGGACGAGCCCGTCACCCATCATGGCGATTGGTACCACTACGACGAGGTGTCGCTGCTGCCGAAGCCGGCCCAGAAGCCCATGGACATCTGGCTGGGCGGTGCGGCGGAAGTGGAGTTGCGCCGCTGCGGGCGATTCGGCGACGGGTGGCTGCCGTCGTTCTGCACTCCCGACATCGCAGCGGTCGGCTGGAAGATCGTGAACGAGGCGGCCGACGAACACGAGCGCTGGATGGATCCCGAGCACTTCGGCGTGCTCATCCCGTACACCCACGGCGAGATCAGCCCCGGCTACAAGGCCATCCTCGAACGGCGGGCGCCCGATGCCGACCCGGGCGACATCATCCCGACCGGCTGGGACGGCTTGCGCGACCAGATCCAGCGCTTCATCGAGGTGGGTGCGTCGAAGTTCGTGCCCGTGCTGGTGGGCGAGCCCGACGATTGGTTCGCGGAGCTCGAGGGCGTCGCTAACGCCGTCCTGCCGCTGCAAAACTAACCCGGCTCGCCCGAGCCTTCTGCTGCGTCGCCGCTGTCCTTGCTGCCGCCCAGGTACGACGTGCGCAGGGCCGGGTTCGCCAGCAAGGCCTCGGCGGTGTCGTCGAGCACGACCCGGCCGGTCTGCAGCACCCAGCCCCGGTCGGCGATGCCGAGTGCCATGTTGGCGTTCTGCTCCACCATGAACACCGTCATGCCGGCCTCGTGAATCTGGCTGATGAGCTCGAAGTTCTGCTGCACCAGCGCCGGCGCCAGGCCCATCGACGGCTCGTCCATCAGCAGCACCCGCGGCTGGGACATGAGCGCCCGGCCGATGGCCACCATCTGCTGCTCGCCGCCCGACAGCGTGCCCGCCTTCTGGCCGAGCCGCTCGGAGACTCGGGGGAACAGCTCATACACACGCTCCAAGTCGGCCGCTATGCCGTCGCTGTCCTTGCGGAGGTAGGCACCGAGCTGCAGGTTCTCGCGCACCGTGAGCCGCTTGAACAGGCGCCGGTTCTCGGGGACCATCGTGATGCCGCGGGCCACCCGGTAGCTGGTCGGGCGGTCGTTGACCACCTCGCCGTCGAGCACCACCTCGCCGGAGGTGGGCGCGAGCATGCCGAGCAGCGTCTTGAGCGTCGTCGACTTGCCGCTGGCGTTGCCGCCGAGCAGGCACACCAGCTCGCCCTCGTAGATCGACAGGTCGACGTCTCGCAGGGCATGCACCGCCCCGTAGTGCGCGTTGACCTTGCGCATCTCCAGCAGCGGGATGCGCTCGCCGGGAGATGCGTCGGGGCTGGGGCCCGAGTCGGCGCCAAGCTCGGCTTCGGGGCTCAGCTCGTTGCTCACGTCGCTGCCCCGTGGCCGAGGTATGCCTCGATGACCTGCGGGTTCGCCGAGACGTCGGCGTAGTCGCCCTCGGCGATCTTCACGCCGTGGTCGAGCACCACCACCCGGTCGGAAACCTCGCGGACCACCTCCATGTCGTGCTCGATCACCACGATGGCGAAGCCCCACTCGTCGCGCAGCCGCCCGATCAGCCCGGTCAGCTCGGCCGACTCGGTGGGGTTCATGCCCGCCACCGGCTCGTCCAGCAGGATCAGCTTGGGCCCGGTGGCCATGGCCCGGGCGATCTCCAGCCGCCGCCGGTTGGCATACGACAGGGTGTAGGCGGGCTGGTCGAACCGGTAGCCCGTCAGCCGGCTGCCGAAGAACGACAGCACCTCCTTGCCCCGCTCGGCTATCTCGGCCTCTTCATTGCGGAACGCCTTGGTGAACAGCAGCGCCCCGAACACGCTCTGGCGGGTGCGGCAGTGCTGGGACACCATCACGTTCTCGAGCACGGTCATGTTGGCGAACAGCCGCACATTCTGAAAGGTGCGGGCGATGCCGCGTGCGGTCACCCGGTTGGGGTCGAGGCCCATGAGCGACTCGCCCTCGAACAGGATCTCGCCCTCGCTGGCGGCAACGGTGGCGGTGATCGCATTGAACAAGGTGGTCTTGCCAGCACCGTTCGGGCCGATCACCGAGACGATCTCGCCCGGGTAGACCGCCAGGTCGAGCCCGTCGAGCGCGTGCAGCCCGCCGAATTCCACGCTGAGGCCGCGTGTCTCCAGGATCGGCTGCTGCGCTGCTTGGGCGGCGGGCGCTTGGGTGGCACCGGACGGCGTCGTGACGCTCATGACGAATCGCCCGATGGCCGGTCGGTGCTGCCGTTGCCGCTCGCGGCACCGCTGCGGCCGGTCGCGCTGGTGCCGATGCCGTCCTGCTCGTCATGGGTCTCGCCGCGCAGCCAGGCGTCCTGGGCCAGCTCTTCCTGGTGCAGCTCACGGGTGCGGCGCACGCTGGGGATCAATCCCTCGGGCCGGGCCAGCATCATCCACACCAGCAGCGCTCCGTAGATGAGCAGCTTGAACTCGGAGAACTCCGCCAGCAGGCCCGGCTGCTTCGGCCCGCCGAGCACGCCGATCAGCACCGCCGAGCCGGCGATGACGCCGACGATGTTGCCCATGCCACCGAAGATGACCACCACCAGGATCACGATCGACACCAGGATCAGGAAGCTGGCGGGGAACACCGAGCCCACCTTCGCCGAGAAGATCGCCCCGCTGAACGAGCCGAGCATCGCCCCCACCACGAACGCCAGCAGCTTGACGTTGACCGTGTTGATGCCCATTGCCTCGGCAACCGTCTCGTCCTCGCGCACGGCCATCCAGGCCCGACCGATGCGTGACCGCTCCAGCCGCCACGAGACGTAGATGGCGATCGCGCAGAAGGCGAGCACCAGGTAGAAGACGCTTCGCGGATCGGTGCCGGCCACTTCGGCCAGGCCGAAGATCTCCGCGCCCGGGATGTTGGTGATGCCCTGCGAGCCGCCGAACCAGCCCGACAGCCAATCCGACAAGAACAGCAGCCGGATGATCTCGCCGAAGCCGAGCGTGACGATGGCCAAGTAGTCGCCACGCATGCGGATGACCGGGGCGCCGATGAACAGCCCCACGAGCCCGGTCAGCACCACCACGCCGAAGAGGGCCACGAACCACGGCAGCTCCGGGTGGATCTTCGGCGATGTGGCGGCCGTGAGCACGGCTGCGCTGTAGCTGCCCACGGCGAAGAACGCCACGTAGCCCAGGTCGAGGATGCCGGCGAGGCCGACCACGATGTTCAACCCCAGCGCCAGCAGCACGAACAGGCCGACGTTGGCGAGCAGCTCGTTGGTGAGCTTGCCGGCGAACATCGGCAGGATCACCAGCACGGCGCCGGTCGCCAGGATCAGCCCGAGGTTGGCCCGGTTGCGGGCGGGGCCTTCCAGCGAGTCGATGCGGGCCCGGGCCTGGCGGATGCGGCCCCGCCCGGCCACGGCCAGCACGGCCGATCCGAGTGCCAGCACAATCGCGCCGCTGATCGTCAGCCCGCCGCGGGGAGCGTAGAACCAGTCGACCGCCCCTTCAATGCCCATGCCCTCGGCCAGGTCGGTGGTCAGCGATTCGAGCACTGCAGCGCCGAACAGGGTGAGCACGACGGTCCACAGCACTCGCCGCGCCGCCGGCGGCACGACGCGCAGCAGCCCGCCGGCGGCGCCGACGGCTGCGCCCAAGGCGAGCCAGATCACCACTGCGAACGCCGTGCCGCGGTTGAACGCCAGCAGGTCCGCCAGGATCGGGCTCCAGTTGACCAGCGGTTCGCGCAGGTCGAAGTTCGCGATGAGGATCGCCAGCAGCGACAGCCCCCCGCCGACGAGCACACCGCACGCGGCGCCGCCGACGACTTCGTGGGCACCTGGACGGTGGAACGGCACGCCTTCGCGCCGGAGTTGGTGCCCGACGCGGCTGCCTGCCGCGAGCGGCAGCACGACCAGCGACAGGTACCCCAGGCTGAGGATGCCCTCGATGATCGCCCGGCCGTCGAGCTTGACGGGCATGTTGGACAGCGAGATGAAGATCTGCCCGACCGCGCCCACCGCACCCATGCGTGCGATGCGGCGCCAGTCCTGCGCGAAGGGCGGGCGCGGCGGCGCGTCGTTGCCGGGGGCGCCTGCCGGACGCGGCCCGGTCTCAGGCGCTGGCACAGGCGGCGGCTCGGCCACGCTCATGTCCGGTCCTCTGCGGGCGGCGGCCCCGATTCGCAAGGCGCGGACACGCTCATGTCCGGTCCTCCGCTGGCAGCCGCTCGCCGAACAGACCGGCCGGCCTCACCAGCAGCACGATGATGAGCATCGAGAACGCCACGGCGTCACGCAGCTGCGACACGCCGCTCACCCCCAGCGGCTCCAGGATCAGCAGCGGCCCCACCGACTCGGCCACCCCGATCGACAGCCCGCCGGCCATCGCGCCGCCCAAATGCCCAATGCCGCCCACGACAGCGGCGCTGAACGCCTTGATGCCCGGCAGGAAGCCCGTCGTGTGAATGACGCTGCGGAACAGGATTCCCCACAGGATCCCGGCCATCCCCGCCATGGCACCGCCCACGGCGAACACCTTCACGATGGTGCGGTTCACGTCGATGCCCATGAGCGCCGCTATCTCGGCATCCTCGGCCACGGCCCGCATCGCCTTGCCGGTCTTGGTGCGCTCGACGTAGTACCACAGCGCCGCCATCGACAGCGCCGCCACCACGATCACCAGGATCTTGGCGCCCTCGATCTGCAGGAACGTGTGCTTGGCCTTCACCCAGTCGGGCACATCGGGGTACGACTTGCTGGCCGGCCCCAGCAGCACCACCGAGGCGTTCTGCAGGAAGAACGACACGCCGATGGAGGTGATGAGCGGGATCAGCCGCGGCGCCCCCCGCAGCGGCCGGTACGCGACCCGCTCCATGACCACCGCCGTCAGCGACGACACGATGATCGACACCACCACGATGAACACCAGCGAGCCGATGAAGTTCGACTCCCACAACCCAGCGTCGGCCAGCTTGTTGGAGGTGATCATGCCGGTCATGGCGCCCACCATGAACACCTCGCCGTGGGCGAAATTGATGAATCCCAGCACGCCGTAGACCATCGAGTAGCCGAGCGCGATCAGCCCGTACATCGAGCCTTGGGCGATGCCCGAGATCACCAGCCCGCGGAACTGCGCCCCGGTGAGACCGGTGGCATCGGGGTTGGCCCAGCGGGCGAACGGGTTGTCGGGGTTGATCTCCTGGGCGATGAAGGCCGTGAAGCCGACGGCCAGAACGATCAGCACCGCCACCCGGATGACCGTGAGGAACCGGTCGATGCCGGTCCTGGAACTTCGACGGCGGCGATGCCTAGGGCCTCTTGCGGCACGAATCACCGGGTCGCGCTCCCGGGGCTAGCGGGGGCCCACTATGCGCACATGAGTCGAGCTGAGAATCTCAGCGGGCATACGCATAGACCACGTTCTGCATACTCGCCGCGGCGTTCTCCTCACCGCCGAGGTTCTGAACAACCGTGATCCGAGATGCGCCGCAGTCACCGAATTCGTCACAGTTGATCGTGCCGATCAAACCGCTGTAGCCCTGGACGCTGTCGAGGTAGTTGCGGATGCCTTGGCGGTCGACACGGAGATTCCCATCGGCATCTACGTGGGACGCAGCTGCAATCGCCTCCAATAGCAGCGTCGTTGCATCGTAGGCATGTGCCCAGAATGGCGCCGCAGGAACCTCGCCATACAGCTGTTCATACGCCGTCAAGAACTCATCCGCAGTCTTGCCGGTGCTCTGGTTCACGTTCTCACCGAAGCGAGTATCGGGACCCGACAGATACATGCCTGCTGTCTGCGGCAACGCGAGATAGTCGAGATTGAGGAGGCCGTCAGCGCCCATCAGGACGGTGCTCTCCAAGCCCGGAATGCCCGGGGCTTGATCCGCCACAAAATCGCCCGCAGGCTGGAAGATCGGGAAGAACAACAACTGAGGTGCACTCGCCGCAATCTCGGTCAGCACTGGCACCATGTCTGTGTCTTCCTTGTTCAAGGCTGACGCAGCGGTCACCGTGCCGCCGTCGCGCTCGAAGAAGTCCTGGAACGCCTGTGCCAAGCCCTGCGTGTAGGGGTCGCCATCATGGATGGTTGCCGCCTTGGTGAGTCCGAGATACTCGAGAACGAAAGTGGAAACCGCCTCTCCTTGGGCTCGGTCGTTGTGGGCGGTGCGGTAGTAGCCAATGTTGCGGTTCTCGCCGACGTTGCCGGCGAGATCGGAGGTGAGCGCGGGTGAAGTGTTGCTGCCTGAGATCAACACCATGCCAGCGTCGGTAATGAGTGGGGCTGCTGCTACCGCTGCGCCTGAGCAAGAAGTGCCGATGACGCCGAGCACGTCTTCGTCGGCAACGACGATCTGAGCGGCGGCCTGGCCGCCGTCACTAGAGCACAGATCGTCCAGCCCCACGCCGACCTCCACGTCGAATCCGTGAATCGAGCCGAAGTGCTCCACAGCGAGCATCGTCGCGCGCTGGTTGGGCAAACCGAGGAAGGCCACGTCACCGGTGATCGCTTCGAGCGAGCGGATCTGGACCGCACCGCCCGGCTCGACCTGGACCACACCGAGCGAGCCGTCGCCGAGATGGTCCATCGTCATCTCTTCTTCGGACTCGCCGGTCTCGCCCTCAAGCGCCTCTGTTGCTGCTGGTGCAGTTGTGGTCTCGGCGGCGCCGTCGCCGTCATCGCCGCACGCCGCGGCGACGAGCGACAAAGCAGCCAGCAGAGCCAGCAGCCTCAAGAGTCTGTGTTGCATTCCCATGTCCTCCCCACTGATGGAATGCCGAAAGCTACCGCACGGCAGGCACTCCTCCCGCGCTCTGCGGGCAACTGAGCCAGGCCCGACACTTCGATCAAACCGTCATCACCAACGTCATGGTCCACCAACACCACCGACGGATCGTCGTCATCGGCCACCGTCACGTTCGCGGTCTTGGGCGTGCCCAAGCCGTAGTCGGCGCCGTCGACCAGCGTGACGGTGACCGACCCATCGGACTCGTCGGCGGAGTCATCAGCCGCGACATCGTGCAACTCGGCGACATCCGGCGCACCGGACTCCTCACACGGATGCTCCGCCTCGCTGCCGCCGGCACAGCCAGCGAGGTGAACATCGCGCGGTGGTCGCAGCATCTGGGCGCAGACCGTGCAACCGTGGAGTCATATTTGGGCTGGCTGCGGCGCTGATCGGCGTCGACGCTGCGGCGCTGCGCCCGCCGACTGCAACCGCGACAGGCCCGCTGCTCGAGACGTTCGCCGTGGGCGAAATCGCCCGCCAACTGGCAGCCGGTGCCGATCGGGTGACGCTCTATCACTATCGTGACAACGCACGGCGAGAGGCAGACCTCGTCCTCGAACGGCCCGACGGCGCCGTCGTCGCTGTCGAAGTCAAGGCCACTGCCTCTCCCCGCGTCGGCGATCTGCGCCACATCGCCGCCATGCGCGACGGCCTCGACCACGCTGAGCCGGGCGCATTCCGCGTCGGCATCCTGCTGCACACCGGCACCCACGCTCTCAGCTTCGGAGACCGGCTCCACTCGGCCCCGCTTGCGGCGCTCTGGCAAACGGCGACCTAGCACCGCCGTGACCGCTGACGCCCATCTCAGCCCGCCCGCAGCGGAGAGGGGCGGCTTGGGGGTCGTCCCTCTTTTGGTTTGCGGTGAGCGGTTCGGGCTGTGGTCCGGGCTGCTTGTGGCGTCTGGGGTCAGTCGGTGTAGGTGACGTCGCCTTGGGCGTAGCGGTTGGCGAGGCCGCTGCTCCAGACGACGGCGAGGCCGAGTTGGTGCTCGTTGCCGATGGTGACGGTGACGGTGGTCGAGGTCTGGTCGGCTGAGAGGTTGATGAACAGGTTCTGGCCGATGCGGCCGTCGCGGACCGGGCTGAGCAGGATGATCGGGCTGCTGGCGGGGATGCAGCTGAGGCTGACCTCGAAATCGACCGATGCGTCGCTGCGGCTGGCTTCGGGGCTGCTGATGAGCAGTGTCGGGCGGGCGGCGCAGGCGACCAGCGGCACCTGGTCGGCCCCGTCGGTCTGGTCGGGGTCGGGCTGGTCTTGTTCGACCGGCGGCGGGTCGTCGTCGGCGACGGCGACTGTGGCTGTGCCCTGGGCGGCGGACACGGTGTAGCCGCTGCCCGCGTCGACGGCGGCGGTGACCGTGCCGTCGGGCTCGTCGGCGGAGTCGTCGCTGGTGGCGACGGTGAGCGTGGCGCTGCCTGATGCGGGGATGGTGACGGTGCGGGTGCCGGTGGTGGCGCCGTGGTCGCCGGCGGCGGTGATCGTGACGGTGACGTCGAGGTTCGCCGCGGGGGCGGGGCTGGCGGTGACGGTGAATGTGACGGTGCCGCCTTCGGTGACGCCGCTTCCGCCGGCGATCGACACGACTGGAACCACCGGCGGCGGGTCGTCGTCGTCGGCGACGGCGACGGCGGCTGTGCCGCTGCCGGTGTAGCCGCTGCCGGTGTTGAGCGTCACCGTGACCGACCCGTCGGGCTCGTCGGCGGAGTCGTCGACAGTGGCGACGGCGAGCGTGGCGCTGCCTGTGGTCGGGATGGTGACGGTGCGGGTGCCGGTGGCGGCGCCCCAGTCGCCGCTTTGGGACACCGTGACGCTCACGTCCAGGTTCGAGGACGGAGCCGGGCTGGCGGTGAGCGTGAAGGTGACCGAGCCGCCCTCGGTGACGCCGCTGCCTCCGGCGATCGACACGACTGGGACCACCGGCGGCGGGTCGTCGTCGTCGGCGACGGCGACGGTGGCTGCGCCCTGGGCGGCCGACACGGTGTAGCCGCTGCCGGCGTCGACGGCGGCGGTGACCGTGCCGTCGGGTTCGTCGGTTGTGTCGTCGGCGGTGGCGACGGTGACGGTGGCGCTGCCTGTGGTGGGGACGGTGACGGTGCGGGTGCCGGTGGCGGCGCCGTGGTCGCCGGCGGCGGTGATCGTGACGGTGACGTCGAGGTCGGCTGCCGGGGCGGGGCTGGCGGTGACGGTGAATGTGACGGTGCCGCCTTCGGTGATGCCGCTGCCGGCTGTGATGCTGACC